>JAEZDS010000095.1 GCA_023433205.1 Bacteroidota bacterium | reverse complement strand
ATTGAACGGCTCTTGCTTTTAACCGCCATGCCCTATTTTACAAGATTTTGCACGGAATCAGCCAGTGTATTGGTGGCGACGTCGGGGAAAACAACCCAGGGCCTGAATGTTTTGGCCTTTTCGAATTCCATGCCGGCATACGAAACAATAATTACCACATCTCCAACACTAACTTTAAGCGCGGCCGGCCCGTTCAGGCAGATGACTCCGCTTCCGCGCGGACCTTTGAGAACGTAAGTGATCAATCGTTCTCCGTTGTTTTTGTTGAGTATGTGTACCTGCTCGTTCTCAATAAGGTTTACGGCGTCCATAAGATCCTCGTCAATCGTTATGCTGCCAATATAGTCAAGCTCGGCCTGGGTAACAGTTACACCGTGCAGCTTCGATTTCATGACCTGGATTTCCATAAGACCACAAATTTAGCCATTTTTAGGGAGTAAAAACGTTAAAACCCCAGGTTCAAAAGTCTAACTTTGCACAATTTAACCAGTCGCAAAACCGTTATAATCAAGCTGAAGCAGGTTCTTCTCATATTTTTTCTTTTCACACAAACCACATTGCTTTTTGCACAGGAAAGTGATGGATACGGTGTAAACCTGCCACGCTTCTATCAGCAGAAATTACATTTTGGATTTACCATTGCCGGTAGTCAGGCCGATTTCAGAATTAACGCCACGCCTAATTCATCTTTTCCTGACACATTGATCGGTAAATCGCAGTACCGCATGAAGACCGTGTATACAGAACCCTCACCCGGATTTGCAATCGGCCTGGTAAGTGATCTGCGACTGGCGCAGTATCTTCGTTTGCGTTTTACCCCTAACATTAGTTTTAACCCGCGGCGGATCGAATACACGCTAAGTACAGCTGACCGCGACAGTACGCGCATCTTCCAGAAAACCGTAGAATCCGTATTTCTGGTTTTTCCCCTCGAACTAAAAGTTCAATCGAAACGACTGGGAAATTTCAGCGCCTATGTGATTGGCGGAGGAGGCTATACACTGGATCTTAGCGCCCGTAAGCGGGCAGGAAGCTCTACGGCCGGGGCAAATCAGCTTAATGAAGTAGTAAAGGTGGCGCGCGACGATTTTTATTACAGCGCAGGAGCAGGCACCGATTTTTATCTTCAGTATTTTAAACTAGGCTTTGAGATGAAATTACTGATAGGTACAAAAAATCTGCTTACGCCTCAAAACAACGTGTTTTCACAAAGCATTGATAAAGTGCGTTCGAGAATGGTAGTGTTTACCATTACCTTTGAAGGATAATTCTGTAACTGAAGAATAAAAATCTTCCCATGAAAAAAAACCTGCAATTTCAGGTTGACCCTGCTACCGCGGCTGATGCCCTTTTACTTAAAGAGGAGATCCGCAATCAGCTTGGGCTTGCTGTTAACGAGGAGCTGCATTACCGGCTGCTAAAACGCAGCATCGACGCAAGAGGCAGAAAAATAAAGATCAACCTGCAGGTTGAGGTGGCGGTAAATGAAAAACTCCCTCAGGAAAAAATACAATTTCAATTTGTTGAGGTGGGCTCCTCGTCAAAAACCTGTCACATTATAGGCGCGGGACCTGCCGGGTTGTTTGCCGCCCTTCACTGTCTTGAAAAAGGCATTAAACCTGTTATAATTGAAAGAGGGAAGGATGTGCAGTCAAGGCGGAGAGATCTGGCGGCTATCACGCGTGATCATTTTGTCAATCCTGAAAGCAACTATTGTTTTGGTGAGGGTGGTGCCGGCACATACAGTGATGGAAAACTATACACCCGGTCGGGCAAACGCGGTGATATTGAACGCATCCTCAAAATGCTGGTGTTTCATGGCGCCGGAGATGACATTCTGGTTGACGCTCATCCACATATCGGCACCAATAAACTTCCGCAACTTATTAAGAATATCCGGGAAACGATACTTAAATATGGGGGAGAAATTTATTTTGACACTAAACTTACTGATCTGCACCGATCAGGAGAGGTGCTTAAAAGCATAGTAGTTCATTCACCAGCCGGCGAGCAGGAGATGCAGGTGCAATCGCTCATTCTTGCAACAGGTCATTCAGCACGTGACATTTATTATTTGCTTCATGGCAAAGGATTAATGATCGAGGCAAAACCATTTGCGGCAGGTGTGCGGGTTGAACATCCACAGTCGTTGATAGACAAGGTGCAGTATCACTGTAGTAGCGAGCAGGCACTCAGAGCTGTGCGCGAACTTTTACCGGCAGCCAGTTATAGCCTTGTTCATCAGGTAAAAGGACGGGGCGTGTATTCTTTTTGTATGTGTCCCGGTGGAATAATAGCCCCCTGCGCTACAGCACAGGAGGAAATTGTTACCAACGGATGGAGCCCCAGCAAACGTAACAACCCCTATGCCAACAGCGGTATTGTGGTGGGCCTGGGTGGTGAGGATTTTGCCGGTTTCAGCAAACACGGTCCACTGGCGGGCCTCGAATTTCAAAAGATGCTTGAACATAAGGCCTGGCAGGAAGGCGGGAAAACTCAGGTGGCGCCGGCACAGCGACTTGTTGATTTTGTGAATGGCCGCTTTAGTAACAGCTTGCCCGAATGCAGCTATACGCCTGGCATAAAGAGCGCAGACTTAATGAAAGTACTTGGCCCCCTGATCGGCCCTGCGTTAAAAGAGGGTTTTAAAGCATTTGGAGGCAAAATGCGGGGCTATTTGACCAATGAAGCTGTTGTGGTTGGTGTTGAATCGCGAACCTCCACACCTGTTAGAATACCGCGAGACAAGGAGAAGTTACATCATCCTCAGCTGCAAAATTTATATCCCTGCGGTGAGGGCGCCGGTTTCGCCGGAGGCATTGTAAGCGCGGCAATGGATGGGGAAAGGTGCGCGGCAATGCTGGGCTGATACTTTTACGGTGAAGGGGCTTTTACGGTGAAGGGGCATACGGTCAGGGACTGCATCGGACAATCAAAATTTTTTTACGGTTGCAAGCACTCAATAATCCCTGCGGGGTAAAATCTTACCTTTGCCATTTTTATGGCACGTATACTCACCGGCATTCAAAGCACCAATGTCCCGCACCTCGGTAATTTACTTGGGGCAATTCTTCCCGCGATAGAACTCAGCGAGAAAAAGGAAAACGATAGTCTTTTTTTTATTGCCGACCTGCACACGCTTACTTCAGTAAAAGATGCCGCATTCATCAGGCACAGTACTGCCGCTGTAGCCGCCACCTGGCTTGCCTTCGGACTGGATCCTGCAAAAGCAATATTTTACCGTCAAAGCCGCGTTCAGCAGGTTACTGAACTTACCTGGTACCTCAACTGTTTCACGCCATACCCAATGCTGGCTAACGCGCATTCGTTCAAGGACAAAAGCGAAAGGCTTAGCGATGTAAACGCGGGATTGTTTACCTACCCGGTTCTTATGGCGGCTGATATTTTGCTTTACGACGCTGAGTTTGTTCCGGTTGGTAAAGACCAGTTGCAGCACCTTGAGATGACGGCCGACATCGCCCGTTCTTTTAATCATAAAGTTAATTCACCAGTTCTGACGGTTCCAGAACCACTCACCGACAGCCGGGTTATGATAGTGCCGGGAACCGACGGGCGCAAAATGAGTAAAAGCTACAATAACTTCATTAATATTTTTCTTCCGGAAAAAGAGCTTAAAAAAGTGATTTTGGGAATTATCACTGACAGCAAGCAGCTTGCAGATCCAAAAGATCCGGAAACGGATAATGTATTCAGATTGTTCGAATTGCTTGCAGACAAGAGGCAGACCGAAGAAATGAGAAACAATTATCTTAAGGGAAATTATGGCTATGGCCATGCCAAAACTGCCCTGTTTGAACTTATACTCTCAAAGTTCAGCGAGCAACGAAAGGCTTTTGAAAAATTGATGAAAGACCATGTGCTGCTTGAAAAAGAACTTGCTGTTGGGGAAAAAAAAGCCGCTGAACTGGCAGACAGAAAGCTTTTGCACATCAGGAGTGTACTTGGCTTTCTCTAAAATCAAGTATCTCACAGACTTGTACACTGCATGATACTTGTTCAGAGGTAGTAGTATGTAAAGGCTGGTAAGGATTTTGCATCTGCTGAGTACCTCATTATCCAGGATGTATAAAAAATCCCTTCTTACGGTTCTGCTCTTGACGGCGACAGTTGCTTTCGCACAAGACAGCAGCAAGGTCCTTTACCACGAAGTGGGTTTTAATTCAGCCTCGCTATTACAGCAGCTGAGAGTGTTTACAGTTGCACCTCAGCAACAACCCTACGATATATTTTACAACATCTATTACAAAGACAAATTTGGGATCAGGCTGGGCCTGGGCATTTTTTCTGAGGAAACACTTACCCAGATTGAGGGGCAGCGCACCCCACGTTCCACAAATGTTAAAAAGCAGAATTTCCGGATAGGAGGCAGCTATCATGTGCTGAAGACCAAAAAATTCGCGATCAATCTTTTTTGCGATGGCTTTTTGTCTGAGAATACCAGTATTTCTGCAAACACATCCACAGTACAGGTTTTCCCCAATCCCATAGCAACCCGGACGGTTAAATCGAAAGACGAAATGTTCGGAGGCGGTGTGCAGGGGGGCGTGGGATTGCGCTGGGCTTTTTATAAGCACCTCGCGTTGTACACCGAACTTCCGATAGTATATGGGCGGTATTCTCACCTGATAGAGGATGAGATCACCGAATCGGGCGAGCCCGATGTTAAATCAAGAGCGCTTACTGAAACCTCAGGCACCAGTATTGCTTTACCGGTTACAATATACCTGGTATTAAGGTTTTAACGTTAACATTTTTGTCCCATGAAAAAGAACGTCCTTCTCTCTGCCCTAAGTGTAGCTATTATAATAATTGCGCTCAGCTGCAAAAAACACGAGCTTGATCCTCCTGCCCCAAAAGGCCACCCGCTTCTTCCGGAAAAGGTGAGTGATTATCCGAAATCTCAGAATGATCATGCCGCTTTTTTGGGTCGCGTTTTATTTTACGATAAAAACATGTCGCATAATAATAGTGTCGCCTGTGCAAGCTGTCACCAGCAGAGTAAGGCTTTCTGCGACAACAAACAGTTTAGCGTGGGACTCGAAGATAAGAAGACGCCGCGTAATTCGCCCTCTATTTTCAGCCGTTCAGGTCGTATGTTCTGGGATGGCAGGGCCGGTAACATGGAGGAGCTTTCACTGATGCCCGTGAAAAATCACGTGGAGATGAAAGTCAAAAATCTTGGCGTTCTCGCGCAGCGACTTTCAGAGACCGATTATTATCCAGAGCTTTTCAAAAGAGCATTTGGCAGCTCCAAAATAGATTCTGTCAGAATGCAGCAGGCACTTGGAGAATTTCTGAGGAATTTTAATTTTTCGAACAATAAGTTTAACAGAAGTTTAAAAAATCAGGCCTCGCTTTCAGCAAGTGAGCAGTTGGGTAAAGACCTGTTTTTCGGGAAGGCCCGCTGTTCTAATTGTCATACCGCTGATGGTATGCCGCGGAGAGGGGCAGGTTACAATGCAAGCCCTCTTGACGCATTTAATATTGGTCTGGATGAAATTTATAAGGACAATGGGATTGGAGAACTTACAATCAAGGAGCGTGATTATGGCATGTTTGTGGTGCCTCCGCTAATGAATGTAGAACATACCGCTCCATACATGCACGATGGGCGTTTTTCCACACTTGAAGAGGTGATAGAGCACTATAACAGCGGGATCAGGGAACACGGGAATCTTTCAATGTTTCTCCGAAACCTCAGCGCTTTTCCCGGGCAAACAGAGGCCTCGGTATTTGCGCAGCTCGATAAGAACAAAGATAATATGCTTACCGGAGAGGAAGCCCGCGATGTTCCGCCTGTGCGCTTAAACCTGAGCGCCGACGAAAAACGTCACCTGCTGGCTTTTCTCAAAACCTTTACTGATGAAGGTATCTTTACCGATTCCAGATTTGGTGATCCTTTTGTTCAGCAATAGCATCATTAACTCAGGGATCGATCAGAAGAGGTATTTCTCGTGAGGTAGAAAACTGAAAAAGGTAAAGTTTGCCGTTTTCCCATTTATGAAAGTATTTATACCCCTTAAAGCGGATCCTCGCCTGATATTGTTTTGTTTTAAGCCACATTAGCTCATTCGGGCTCAAGGTTATAGAAGTTAGGCCAGCGTGAAAACTCACTCTTGTGCGAACTGATGGAAAAGCAGGATTAAACACAAACGCAACACGTAGCGAATCGAAGTTTGTCATGAGGTGGCCTGCGGTAAGCGTATAAAAAGAATCCGTGTACATTGTGATCGATGAGTCGGCAAGTAGAATTTGAGGAAATGGTTTTTCAAAGTGGTGGGC
>JAEZDS010000244.1 GCA_023433205.1 Bacteroidota bacterium | reverse complement strand
CATTACTTCTTCATCAAAAGTAATGTCGTTTAGCTGCAGGTCAATCAGGTGATAGCCCCACTCTTCAAGTGTGCGGTCGAGTTGTTCCTTTACTGCATCTACTATATCTCTGCGCAATATCAGAACTTCGGCCTGGCGTTTGGTGGCAACAAAAGCCCTTACCGAGCCTTCAACCGAACGCACCAGCGCCTGCATAAAATTACGTTCATCAATAAATTTGAACGCCACATTCTTGATGGTATCTTCTTCACTGTTCAGCACCGAATAAAGCAGCATCGCGGTAAAATTCACATTGGCCTGATCGATTGTTACGGCCTGGAAACCAAGCTCGACACTGCGGTTCTGCACCGAAATCTTTTTGTAAACACGTTCAATGTAAGGAATGCGGAAGTTAAGACCTGGACGCAGAATTCTGCTGAACTTCCCGAAGATTGTGGTAACGGCAATTGTGCCCTGCTGCACTGTTACAATCGACAACAATATTGTTAAAACAACAAAAGCAAAAAATATGAGCATTATCGGCGAAACCATAAAATTTATATTTGTATAAATATACGCCGAAATTCCCGTTATTAAAATGACCGTTAACAATGTTCCTGAACTCTTTTAAGTGGTTGTTTTTGTTGTGCATCTGGTTGCCTCTGCGTGCAGCCTGCCAGCAGAACGATTCCATCCCCCATTATCTGCAGCTTTACGAAAATGCCAAACAGCTGCAGGATTCGGGAAAGTACCGGGAGTCGCTGCCGTTACTGAAAAAGGCCTTAAAAGAAAAGCCGGATTACTGGGAGGCGCATAACATGATGGCCAATGCCAGTTTAAAACTCGGAAAGTATAAGGATGTTTTTAAGGCGCTTGATAAAGCCGAGCAGATAGCCCCGCTGAATTACCCCAGCCTTAAAACCAGAGGGATCACCCATTTTCTGAACAACCAGTTCTCAGAAAGCAAAAAGGCGCTTGATACCGCCGCCTATTTCGCCATGCTCGATTTTATTGAGGATGCCGAATTGCATTATTACCGCGCTCAGCTGATGTTTAAAGGCAGAAGCTACAAAGAGGCGCTGGCGGCCTGTGAGGCAGCCCTTGAAATAAACCCCCGGATGTGGGAAGTGATAATTCTGAAAGCAGAAGTGCGGCAGGCGCTCAAGCAGCATAAACACGCAGTCCTTGATCTGGATGAAGCCATTAAGGTGATGCCACCTGAAAACACCGACTACCGCGCATACAAATTAAGGGCGCAGAATAAATTTGAACTCGCCGACTACCAGGGTGCCGTTGGCGACTGGAATGTTTACATAGATGCCATTCCTGGTGAAGAGGAAGCGCTGATTGCCAGGGCAGCGGCAAAAATAAATGTGAATGACAATTCAGGTGCTATTGCAGATCTTGACGAAGCCATAAAACTGAATGGTAAAAATCCCGTAAGCTGGTGCTACCGAGGAGTTGCTAAGGGAGGCAACAAAAGTTTTGAGGCCGCGCTCAAAGATCTTGATCAGTCGCTAAAACTTAAATTTGATTACGCTACAGCTTACGTTAACCGGGCCGCAATCAAAATGGCGGTCCGCGACAAACAGGGTGCCTGCAAAGATCTTGAAAAGGCCGACAGTCTGGGCTCTGAAACAGCTTATAAACTGATCGACCGTTATTGCAAATAACTCCTCCGGCGACACAACTTCTTCCCGATTTTAGTTCATCCGGGCCGGAACAATCAGGTCAAATTTCGGGATCTCAACCCGGATCTCCTGGTTATCAATTACCTTAAGAAAAGTGTAGAAGCCTTTCATTGAACCTATCTCAGAGGTAAGATTGCAGCCGCTGTTGTACTCAAATTTCTGACCTGGTTCCAGTACGGGCGTTTCGCCTACTACACCTTCCCCGTCAACAACCCGGTAATCGCCCACACTGTCAAAAATGTCCCAGTGCCTCTTGGTGAGCTGCACGGTAAAATCGCTTTTATTCTCGATGGTGATAAAATAAATAAAAAAGAAATGATTGTCTTTGGGCACACTGCTTTCAGCCCAGTAACGGGCTTCAACAGATATCTCAATATTGTGGGTCTGTATCTTTACCATGAATTAATCACTAAGATAAAAGGTTTTGACTTGAAGCAGCTTGTTCCCGACATTTTTTAACATTTATGGGGCCGGTTCCCGGCTCAGAAGCTGTTCGTAGATTTTTACGTACTGCGGCAGAATAAGCTCAATGTCAAATTTTTTAGCATGTTCAAAAGCATCCTGCCTGAATTTTTTCATTAGCTCATCGTCACCTAACAATTTCAACGCGTTGGCCGACATTTCTTCCACATCACCAACCTCGCTTAAGTACCCTGTTACACCATGGATGTTTACTTCAGGCAAACCTCCCGTTTTAGTACTTATAACCGGAACTTTCATTGCAAGGGCCTCAAGCGCTGATAAACCAAAACTCTCTGTTTCAGAAGGCAGAAGAAACAGATCGGCAATACTCAGAATTTCTTTTGGGTCGGCAACCTTGCCCAAATTAACCACATCCTGCCCCAGGTTCATTTGGCGCGAAATGGTTTCAATATTCTGCCGTTCAGGACCATCCCCGACAAGTATAAGTTTTGCCTTTTGCTGCGCCCTTACCCTGGAAAAAATTGCCAGCACGTCCTGCACCCTTTTTACTTTCCGGAAATTACTGATATGTACCAGAATTTTTTCGCCTGACCTGGCATGTTTGTTTTTTAAGTGCTCATTACCCGAAGCCTCATACTCTTTTATGTTAATGAAGTTAGGGATAACCGTGATCTTGTTATCGATCTTAAAAGTATTTAGTGTGTCTTTTTTAAGACTTTCAGATACTGAAGTGATGGCGTTGCTGTGATTGAGCGAAAAGCGGATCACCGGTTCAAAGGCAGGGTCTCTGCCCACCAGTGTAATGTCGGTGCCATGCAAGGTGGTCACATAAGGCAGTGAGATCTTTTTTGATTTTAAGATCTGCTGTGCGGTGTACGCCACCGAAGCGTGAGGAATGGCATAATGTACATGTAAAACATCAAGCTGCTCATACATGGCAACGTCAACTATTTTACTTGCCAGTACACTTTCGTATGGCTGGTATTCAAATAAAGGATAATCATTTACATTAAACTCATGGTAAAAGAGGTTCTCATTAAAGAGGTTGAGTCTGAATGGCTGACTGTACGACATAAAGTGAACTTTATGCCCTTTGTTGGCCAGTGCAATCCCCAGCTCTGTTGCCACTACCCCGCTTCCGCCGTAAGTAGGGAAGCAAACCATGCCAATGTTCATACGGGCTAAATGTACGAAGTTTTGCCATATTACGATGGAGGCAGGACTTGTGCTGGGTCAAACACAATTAGGGAGGCAGGACAGCGTTTAGTGTAACCGTTGCTGGAACCAGGAGGCAGGACTGAGTCCGGTGGAACCGGCTTCGGGAAGCAAGACAGTGTGGGGGAGAACCCTAACCGGAACCAAGAAGCAAGACAGAGTTAGGTGGAACCCGCTAATGGAGGCAGGACAGAGCTCAATGGAACCCTACGCTTTAACCGCCGAGTAGGCAAAGGGGAGTTTCACCCCTAAGCCTCTCACAGAACCGTACTTGATAGTCTCCCATCATACGGCTCGTGTCATTGAAAGTTAAATTTAGTAGTATCCAGTAGCCCAGTGATAGAAAAGAGCAGGATTCTCCTTTCTTATCGCTTGTAGTTTTGAGACAGCCGCCCGTAAGCCGAGGTGGTGTTTCTTTCTTAGCAGTGAGATAAGTCTGCTGTCAAGGTGTACGAGCGTTTCACGTAGTCGCCTTTTGCTTAGAATTCCAAAGTAGTTGATCCAGCCTCTAAGTCGGGGGTTTAGTGTTTTTGCAATCACGGTAAGCGGTAGTTGCGTCATACGCAATTCCTTTACTTGCCGGATTTCGTCCCTGATCTTTTTCTGGCTGGATTGGCTTATTTCCGCCGTAAACGCCATGAAAGTTTTCTGATTCAATTTACTTTTCCTTGGTTTAGGTTGATAGCTAAAACCCAGAAACTCGAACTTTACGTTCTCATGTTGTTCCTTTCGTTTGTAATCTTTGCAGTAAGCAATACGTGTCTTTTCTTCTTTGATGGCCAGTTTCACTTCTTTGAGTCTGTCTTTGACAGCCGTAAGAACCTTCTCTGCTTCTGTTTTGGTTCTACAGTGGATGATAATGTCATCTGCGTACCTCACAAAACTTAGCTGCGAAAAGTTCCTGCTGAGCCAAACATCAAGAGTGTAGTGTAGGTACAGATTGGCAAGTAGCGGACTGATAACTCCACCCTGTGGGGTTCCCTTACCGTTTCTGGCTTCCTCCGTTCCATCTGCTTTTACCATCGGTGCTTCGAGCCACCTTTTAACATACATACTTACCCACTTTTCCTCCATCACATGGTCAACCGCCTTAAGCATCAGCTCATGGTCTATCTCATCAAAGAACTTGCTAATGTCCATGTCCAACACCCAATCGTAGCGGAAACAGTTTTCTCTTACTTGCTTTAAGGCTTGATGTGCGTTTTTCATTGGACGGTAGCCATACGAGTTTTCATGGAAGATGTGTTCCACCTTCCGTTCCATGTGCCTTTTCACTACCTGCTGTGCTATACGG
>JAEZDS010000214.1 GCA_023433205.1 Bacteroidota bacterium | reverse complement strand
GCTGGAACCTCGATCATTATGGTCCGCTTTATATTCCGGCAATGAACGACACGCTGGCGCTTGACAGTGTAAACCTTGCGCTTTATTCTACCCTGATAACGCAGTATGAAAAAAATACCCTTGAACGGCGGGCAGACAGTATTTTTATAAACGGACATTACACAGACCACTATGTGGTGAAAAAAAATTACTTTTTTGTGATGGGCGATAACCGCGACAATGCCAGCGATTCACGCACCTGGGGTTTTTTGCCCGACAATTTTTTACTGGGAAAAGTGATCGCAGTGCTCAAAAGAGCGTCAAAATGAGCCAGGTGCTTTTACCAAGCGCCTGCTGGCCCGATCTACAATATTTTTATTACCTGTTTAAAAACGATGAACCTGTAATTGAGATAAACGATACCTACAAAAAACAAACCTGCCGTAATCGCTACAAAATACTTTCTGCCAATGGTGTACTTGTACTTACAGTTCCAGTAAAAAAACACGCTAACCATACAAAAACCTCTGAGATCGAGATCAGTTATAGCGAAGACTGGCAGCAGAGGCACTGGCGGGCAATAACAAGCGCCTACCGCAACTCGCCCTATTTTGAGTTTTTTGAAGATGAGCTGCGTCTCTTCTATACCGCAAAAACAGACTTGCTTTACCAGTACAATCACTTACAACTCCGCACCCTGCTGCGAATACTAAAAGTCAGGGCAAACATCACATATACCACATCATACCAAAAAGAAATTCCGGCAGAAATCGACAAAAGAGCGCTTTTACTTAACAAACAATTCTCTGCTGATCCTTCTTCAGAAGTTTCACTTTGTTTAAAAACCCCGTACTATCAGACCTTCGGCGATAAACATGGCTTTGTACCAAACCTGAGTATTCTTGATCTGCTTTTTAACGAGGGGTTAAGGGCGAAGGAATATTTGCTTTAACGTTGCAATCCTTACTCTACGCTGCCGGCTAACCTGCACAGTACTGGATTAAGGACTAATATGCCAGAACAGGTTATCACTCTCATCTTGTCTGCATTTAGTTTTAACAAAATGTGGAATTTGTGGTTGGCATAATTCTTGGGTTTACCTTTTATAAATGAACGTCATGAAAATTTTTTGGACTATTGTATTAGCCTTACCTGTTTATTTAGTGCATGCACAAACAGTTCAATGGTTTCGCACGCTATCAGAAACTTCAGAAAACATTGAGATGAAGACTTTATTTGTGAACCAGGGAAAAGTTATCCTAACGGAAATTGAAACTTTTCCAGGCTACACCAACGTGCACGCTTTTGAGACGAATGGTGTACGCGTGAACCAATTTAAGATAGAAGGTGAATGGATAAAGGCCCTGCAATCATACGAAGGAAGGATCTATGGTTCCGGCACTAAGATTTTTGAATTGAATGGAATGGGCGGAATCACCTCTTCCCTTACTTTGAAGTGGCAGCCTGAAGGCTACCCTGAAAGTGAAGTGCATCTGAAAAAAGCTATAATTTCCGATAATCTTGTTTATAGTATTCGGGAAAACAGATATCTGTTCCGCCACGACCTTGCAGCCAACCGGCTTTGGATGAAAAAAATAGACAACCTTACGAATGTTGATCTGGCTTTTTCAGACAATCACATTTACCTCATCGATGACAATAAAGATCTGACCAAATTCGACACTTCCGGTAATGAAGTATGGCGCACACGTTTGGGTATTTCTCCTCTCTTCCTTAGAACCGATACTGCAGGGAACTGCTTTGTTTTTGGCTTCGCGTTCATGGGCCCCTGTGCTATCTCAAAAATCAATAGCGATGGTAAACCACTGTGGACCCTGCCCTATTCTGAAATATCCATGAAAGATGCGGTTCTGGAAAATGACATATTTTATGTGTGTGGAGGCAATGCCAGACAGGGCATGCTCCTCTCGATTTCCGCCTCTACCGGAGAACTTTATAAAAGTCATTATGTAGATATTATAAAACACATACCACTTACCAAACGGTCGGACAGCATTCTTTACTTTACGCATATTGCCCTTGACAAGGGAGCTGTTTACGTTGGTGGATATTACAACTGGGAAGATCACAACACTTTTGTAGCACGCATCGGCAATTTCGGCCCTGCTACATCGGTTAATGAGCTCCAGCCAAATGATCCTGGTTTCGGGCTGTTCCCGAATCCCTGCAGGGAAGTGTTTAACGTAACATTGCAGGAAACTGCACAAGAGGGTAAACCTGTGCAGATCACAGTGAGTAATAACCTGGGACAGCATTGCAGAACAGAGATCATTAAAAATCCTGCTTTGGTACAGAATTATGAAATAGATCTGCGTAACCAACCTCCTGGGCTGTATATGGTGGAGGTGAGAACTTCAAATAAAAGGTTTGTAAAAAAACTGGTGAAACAATAACACCAGCTTAATTAAATTGTTTCGTTTCTTTTTTTTAGGACGTCAAAGAACAAATTGATTCAGGGAATCAGGACTGAGAATGTATATGCCGTGACTCGCATAACCTACCTGTTTTCATCTACACAGAGACCGGGATGAAAAGCGCAAAACTATTGCAAAGTGAATACCAGGTAAAAAGAAACTTTAAAAAGGCCTTTTAGTGGAAACAATTACCCGTTTATCACACACTGTTTACTTTTTTATACATTGTCAATAGCTATCACTAGCTACATAGCAATAGCTATCACTAGTGTGTGAATTTCAAACCTTATTGAGAAAAGTGCAGGGAAAAGAATAAGATTATCTGCGCCGGACAGTATGTACTGAATGCCGGCTGCAACTCTGTGCAATCAAGTATCAAGTCCCGATGGGGCGGTGCAAATGCCGGATCCTGATCCCGTCGCGAAGCGTTGCGAGGATCGAATATTGGTAAAACCATCAAGCCCACGCCGCCATAAGTCACCTAGGGACGAGACTACAGTGATAACCACTCTGGCAGATATTGAAGAACTTTGTAGTATATCTTTTCGTACAACTACACTGCCATGTAAAATCTTTTTACAAGCACACATTCCAAAAAATTAAGAGCAAAAATCTGTGATTAAACATTGAAATCTGCAAGTTGGGTTAACTGGCACGTTTTTGGCGTGTCAGATAAAAAAAAAGAACATGCGATCAATATTATTAGTCTTAATACTCACCGGTTTTGCACGACTTTGTGCACAGCAGGTGGAGTGGTTTAAAAAAATGCCTCCCAGTTATATCACCTCTTTCTTTTTTAATGAACATGGTTTATTTATTGCAGAAAAAGATTATAAGGACAGGTTCAGTGTAGTCACGCGTTTAGACGGAAAAGGCAATATTCATTTTTTCCAAACTGTGAACGAGCGGGTTGTAAGTCTGCTACCGGCAGGAGAAGAGCTTTATGGCACCGGCACCAGGCTTCTTAACTTCAACCTGGAAGGAGATTTGAAATCGCAAAAATATTTGACCTGGCAACTGCAGGGATATCCTGAAGGAAACCTAACTGTCCATAAATCAGTGCTCACAGGTAATGCATTGTACAGTATCTATAATGGCAGATACCTTTTCCGCCACGACCTAGCAGCAAACCGGCTTTGGATGAAAAAAATAGACAACCTTACGAATGTTGATCTGGCTTTTTCAGACAATCACATTTACCTCATCGATGACAAAAAGGATCTGACCAAATTTGACACTTCCGGTAATGAAGTATGGCGCACACGTTTGGGTATTTCTCCTCTCTTCCTTAGAACCGATTCCGCAGGCAACTCTTTTGTGTTTGGAGGTGTCCTGATGGGCCCCTGTGTTATTTCAAAGCTTGACAAACATGGCAAAGAGCTCTGGACATTACCCTATTACGACATCGCTTTCTTCGACGCCACACTGTATGGCGATACACTGTACGCCTGCGGAGGCAATGCCGGCCAGGGTATGCTGTTGTCAGTTTCCGCCGTCAACGGTGAACTTTATGAACACCATACTATAGATCTTTCACAACACATTCCTATTACCATGTGGCAGGACAGCCTTTTTTACTTTACACACATTGCCGTAGACAAAGGAGCTGTTTACGTAGGAGGTTATTATAATCTTGAGCGGCACAATACATTTGTGGCACGCATCGGTAATTGGGGTCCGGCTACAGCCGTTACTGAACTACAGTTGAACGAGTCAGGTTTCGGGCTGTTCCCGAATCCCTGCAGGGAAGTGTTTAACGTAACATTGCCGGAAACCGCACAGGAGGGTAAACCTGTACAGATCACAGTGAGTAATAACCTGGGACAGCAATGCAGAACAGAGATCATTAAAAATCCTGCTTTGGTACAGAATTATGAAATAGATCTGCGTAATCAACCTCCTGGCCTGTATATGGTGGAGGTGCGAACTTCAAATAAAAAGTTTGTAAAAAAACTGGTGAAACAATAACACCAGCAATTAAATTGTTTCGTTTCTTTTTTTTTGGACGTCAAAGAACAAATTGATTCAGGGAATCAGGACTTAGAAAATGTATATGCCGGGCGTCGCATAACCTACCTGTTTTCATCTGCAAAGAGAGCCTGTGATGACTTGCAAAATTTTGAAAATTCTAGATTGTTAATTCTGGATGCGACCAACTCATAAGAGGCAGAAACTCCCGGCCTTCGCCGGGACAGGCGCTGCGCCTACGCTGAAGCTACGGCGTAAGCGTAAAGATACTGTGTTGTATTCCAAATTTATCTCGAACATTCCAGGCCTCAAATTCTCCAATTAGAGGCAGAAACCGCAAAGCCGCCAAGTTTACGCTGCGCCTACGCTGAAGCTTCGGCGTAAGCGTAAAGACGCAACGTTAATAAAAATCGAGGCTTAAGGCGCAAAGGAAATTGAGCTGCGCTCAATTTTGGAAGACGCAAAGACCAATACGTTGGACGTCTTGGATCATTGCCAGAAACCGCAGAACACACCCTGCTTCACTCTATCTTTGAAGATGATTTGCCAATGTACACTTCTCTCCTCAGAGCATCTGTTGAATCTCAGCCGCAGGATCTATTTCTGCACATCAAAAATGCTTCCCCTCTGATTATAAAGCGAAGTCTGTTACAGATCCGCAACGTTAACGCTGCAACTTATAACTAAACTCCTTTTTGTTCCCCACCCTATCGGTAACGTCCACTCTAAAATCGAGCGGACCTTTAGGCGTATCTTCATCAAAATAATAGGTAAGTTTATGGTTTTTGGCATCGTATTCCGCAATTACCCATTGGTTATTCACATAAACATTATAACTGTTTATGCCACTTAGCTCGTCTCTAATAATAAACGAGAAAGACGAAAAATTGCGCATGTTCTTTAAACGGCTCTGCGCTATCTGCGTTCTTATTGTTGGAGCCGCAAGATCAAACTGCAGACTGAATGAACCGGTATTCTTTAAATAAAAATAAACCGAATCGTTACGCACCTGCCCTGGCACAGCACCGCCGCCGCCCGTTAATACAAGCTTCTCATTGTTATTTTTTAAAGTCTGTGGCAGAATAAAGCCAAGCACATATACCGAACGCAGGTTAAGCAGCGGTAAAATTTCCAGTTTGCGCGCCTCAGCCAGTTTATTATCTATTTTAAGCTGCGCCGAGCGGTACAATGTACCGGCAGGAATAAAAAGTTTGAGCTCCTTTCCGTTGTACAAAAAATCTTTTCTGCAGTCCACAAACAAGGGATCATTCAGAGCCACAGTTGCCAAAGTCTGTTTTTTGAAAGATTTAAGAACCAAATCTTTTACCGTAGCATTGCCACTTTCATCTCTTAAAGTAAGACGTACCTGATGGTAAAGGGTGTCTTTAAATGAAAGATGCCCTTTGTTTTTACTGGCATCAAAAAACCTGGGAGGATAGAGTGTAGGAATAAAACATTTCTGATATTTTTTACCAGCATGTACATCGTGAAATTCATTTACAAAACGGCCATCGGCAAAGTCAATGGTGCGCAACCGGTGTGAATAAATTAATTTACCGTCAAGTTGCAGCTCAGCCTGATATACATTGTTTTTATTGCCTCTGCTGTAATTAAGGTCATAACCAAAAAATGCCAGGCCAATCTCGCTTTGCTGTAAAATAAAAGTTGGCGTTGAAGCGCCACTTAAACGTGCAGACCTGATAATTTGCGGAGAGAGCGTATCGCTAAGGTCATAAAAAGCAACAGCCTCAGCAACCGGGGCAAGTCTATCGGGGATAGTATAAAATTCCAATGGATTAAGCGGTGTTTCGCTCTTCTCATCTCTGATCTCAAAATGCAGATGAGGTCCTGTTGAACCGCCGCTGTTGCCTGACAGGCCAACTACCTCTCCCTTTTTTACTTTTATTCTACCCGGCGCGGGCAATAACTCAACTTCAAATTTTTTCAGAGCCAGCTGTTCGGCTTTAACCAGCTCTGCTGCTTTCAAACCAAACTTATTAAGGTGCGCGTACACTGTTACTTTGTTTCCGGGATGTGTGATATAGATACACTTTCCGTAACCGCCAGAACTCACCCTGATGCGCGAAATGTAGCCGTCTTCAACCGCGTACACATTTTTATTGATACTTCCGTTGGTTGAAAAATCAATACCGGCGTGAAAATGGTTAGGTCGCAGTTCTCCATAGTTACCCGTAATTACACAGGGCGTATCAAGCGGCCAGATATATCCCAGCTTGTTCTGCGCTAAGACAACTGTGCAGCAAAAACACAAAATAAAGAGCCGAACAAAATATTTCATACAATACAGGACGCTGTCAGGCCAGACCGGGATCAGCTTTCAGACGCTCTTCTCCAACAAGGTCAAAAAAACAAAGAAAAAACACAAAAAAAAGTACTCCGGCGGAGGTCTGCAGCATACTTTCTACCAGAAAATGCAAACTCACCAGCAGCGAAAAAACAAAAAGCAGGAAATGTCTGGTTTTAATTGCTCTTGCCATTGAACCTAACGTAAGTACCATAAGCGGAAGGAGACCAATTACACCCATTCCTACCATAGTTTGCAGAAACTGGTTGTGCGCATTAAGGCGGTGGCTGTAGGCCCCGCTCAGGCCATTTTGTTCATAGGCTTTATAAAGCGCCACGTTGGCGTCGCCAACGCCGGTACCGGCCAGCCAGTGTTCTTTGGCAAGTTCCAAGGCCTGTTGCCAGATAAGGACCCGTACAGCAGTGCTCTCAACAGAGTTTTTATCGATGTTGTCAATGGAAAGATTTTTAATGGAGTCCATTCGCGCGAACGAGCTTGGGAAAAACAGCAGGGCCAGCCATACAAGCACGCCCGCTCCCGCCATAAACATAATGAGCCGGCTCAGGCGCAGCGTTTTAACGTAACGGTAGAACAACAGCAGAGGCATACAGACAAAAAAAGCGATCAGGCCCATTTTGCTGGAGCAGAGAAATATTCCGGTGATAAAAAAACCAATAAAAAACCAGGAGCTGTAAATAACCGCCGGTTGTGTGCGAAACCACTGACGGTAGAAGATCACCACAAAAACAATCGCAAGAACCAGGTACATGGCAAAATAACTGGCGTGAATAAAGTCAGAGAACAGCGTATAAAAAAAGTATTCCGGATGTCCGCTAAGCGCATAAATGAGTGCCCGCACAATAAGGTACAGACATGAAAAAAAACAGCCGCTCACAAATGCCACTATACATCTTTTAAAAATATCGGCCGGATACCTGAAACAAAAGAGAAGAAAGGGGAACAAAATAAAACTGAGTTTTATTTCCACTGCAAAAACTGCTTCCGAAAAATTTTCTGAAAAAACAGCGCTGATCAATGTAAGCAGAAAAAAAGCGTACAAGATCCACAATAAAGGTCTTCTGAATCCCTGACGCAGATAAGATTTTTCAAGATTAAAAACAGCGGTAATTGTCCAAAGAACCACAATTCCCGATAAAAGCAGCGAGCCAAAGGGCAGACAAAAACAGAAAAAAACGGGGAAAAAATAAAAAAGTCTTTGTGTGAACGGTAATTCCATTACGCTGCTTTTTGAAACACCGCTAAGATATGACTTCTGAGAAAGGGCAGGTTAAAAAGCGGGTACAAGTTTCCCACACGCCGGCCGATAGGCGGGGCAAGGGTAATTCTGTTAATTTCTGCACCAACAGAATCAGGAAAAAGTTGCCTTGTTTCGCGCACTGTCACTGCCCGCACATCCTTATTTGAAGGATTGTTGAAAATAAAATCGTACCACAGAATAATTCCGCCGGGCAAAAGCAGCTCCCACATTTTCTGCGCGAGTTTCTGCCGCAGTTCCTGTGAAATGATACTCGTAAAAACAGTTGACTGAAAAACCACGTTAAACTGCTGTTTGAAGTCCGCATCAAGCGCATTTCCCGCAATTACAGTTGTCTGAGGATAACGGCTTCGGATATTGTGTAAGCGTTCAGGCAGAAGTTCGTTGAGAAAAATATTATGCCATTCAAATCCCGCGCCGTGAAGAACAGGAACGTTATCACCGTGTCCGGCGCCGATCTCAAGGATTGTGTGATCTTGTTTGCGGTGTTTGGTCAGAATTTCCCTGATCTTTGCGGCTCTCTCCTCAAATGATCGTCGCGCATAAGCGGAACTGTAAAGTTGGTCTTTGTTGTTTCGTAACTGATACTTACCGGCTATATCATCTTCAAGATCCATCAGAGCGACGAAAGTTCTTCATAGAAAGCCCTCGCAATTTCAGCGCGGTTAAAATTCTCCTGCACAAATGCCCTGCCATTGCGACCGAGTTCCCTGCGCAGATCGGGCTCTTCCAGCAGCCTTTCAACGCCCTGCGCGAGCTGCATGGCATCTTCAGGCTCAAAATATAAACCGCAACGGCCCTGTTCAATAAAAAGTTCTCTTGCTTCACCGTCAACACCAAGCAACACCGGTACCTGCATTGCCAGATTTTCAAAGATCTTCGAGGGGATTGCGCCCTTAAAAATATCGAGCTTCTTAAGCGGAATAATGGCAGCTTCAAGATCGCACAATATAGAAGGCATCTCCTGCCTGGGAACTGCATTCATAAAAATAACGTTGTGCAGGTTCATCTTTTCTTTCATCTGCAGAAGTTTGTCTTTCTCCGGCCCACTGCCAAGCAGCACAAACTTCACATCATTGCGGGGAAGAAAACGAACCGCGCATTCAAGGATAATGTCAAGTCCCTGCGCAAGGCCAATAATACCTGCGTACATAAAAACGTGGTCGCCCGGCGCAATACCATTTTCTGCGCGCCATCTGCGAGGCCTTGCTCCCGTTGGATCATAAAAACCAAGATCAGCGCCATTAGGAAGCCAGTAGGTTTTTGTATTAGGAAAACGTCTCTGTATATCGTTGCAGATCCCCTGGGTTTGTCCTGTTACAAGCACAGCCTTGTGATATAACTTTGCCTCAAGTTTATAGGCCATTTTCAGTAAAAGTGGATTTCGCACCACTCCAAGCCTTTCGGCACTTTCGGGCCAGAGATCACTTACGTTAAAGATAAGTTTTGCTTTTTTAATTCGTGCCAGGTACATGGCTGTATAACCAAGAAACAGCGGTGGCGATTCGCAGAACAAAAAATCAAACTTCTTTAACCTGCGCCGTCCTATGAGCGCGCTTGACAAAACAAAAGAAAAATAATTTCTCAGTCTTGCTGTAATACTCCGGCGTCGTGAAACAAAAATATGGCTGCGGTGGATCTTTATGCCGTCCTTTTCCTCAAACACATAATGTTTGCCTTTGTACTGAGGGTGAATGCGCATCTGCGGGTAATTGGGCATTGCTGTTAATACCGAGACCTCCACCCCCATCTGAGCGAGGTGCCGCGCCAGCTCATAAAGGCGGTTCTGCGGCGCGCCAACCTCGGGAGGGAAATACTGGGTAAGGATCAGCAGTCTCAATTACTGTAGTTTTAGCGCTGCATAAAAAGCGCGATGAATATTTGTGCGGATACTTAGCTTTACAAGTTTCGGATTTTCTGCGCTTGGGTAGATACGGTTACTTAAAAACACAACTACCAGATTGCTTTTGGGATCGGCCCAGGCGAAGGTGCCGGTAAAACCACTGTGCCCGTAACTCTCAAGGCTGCAATCGCTGCTAACGGGGCTTTCCTTTTTAAGATCGGGTTCGGGTTTTTCAAAACAAAGTCCGCGCCGGTTACCCGGACAAAAATGGCAGGAGGTAAAATCTTTTACCACGTTGCTGTCTATAATTCTAATTCCATCGAGCTCGCCCTTGTTCAGAAAAAGCTGCATCAGTTTTGCCACCTCGGTTGCGTTTCCGAAAAGTCCGGCATGGCCCGCCACTCCGCCCTGCAACGCTGCTCCCTGATCGTGAACATGCCCTTGCAGTATCTGTTTCCTGAAACGTTCGTCGTTCTCAGTGGGAGCGATCTGCAATCTGCTGTAATATTGCAGCGGATGATAGGTGAGCTGAATACCAAGCCTGGTGTAGATATCCTGCACGTAGTCTTTGAGGCTTTGTCCGGTGATGTTCTCCACTACCCTTTCCATAAAATAATAGCCCAGGTCACTATACACATATTTTCCAGGCACTTCAACCTTCGATTCAATTATTCGTTTATAGATCGTATCCCGGTAATCTTTTTTGGCCCACATTCTGGCGGCAACCGGGATGGTAAAATCCTCAGATCGTTCACGTTCAAAAATACCGGGCTTGTGTGAGCCATTCTTTTCAAGCGTAGCCACATAAAATGGTATCCAGGGAAGAAGGCCGGCCTGGTGCGACAAAACATCTTCAATGATCAGGTTCTCTTTGTTGGTGCCCTTTAGCTCGGGAAGATAATCAACCAGTTTTTTCCTGTAATCGAATGAACCTTCTGAGGCAAGTTTCATTAAAGCGAGCGATGAAGATGCGATCTTTGTAATGGAAGCAAGATCGTACATGGTGCCGTTTGTAACAGGTCGCGAATCACGGTTGTAAGTATAGGAACCAAATGATTTCTGATAAATGAGCTGTCCGTCGAGCATTGCCACCACCTGGCAGCCCGGGTATGCGCGCTCTCTTATCCCTGAAAGAGCGATACTGTCAACCCTTCTGAACATCCATGTTTGTCGTCCTTCACGCACCGGGATCTCTTTTTGGGGCGCAGAACGCAGCAGCAGACCGCTGCCTGCGGCAAAATGTTTTGTGGAAACCGGTAATGTGCCTGAAGCCCCGGCAAAGCCCATTATTACCTGAGCAGAAGCTTTAAGTATAGAAGGCATGTACTCGTAACCCATAATCACAGAACGAAACTTATCGAGACTATGGATGCTGTTGAGAAGATAAGGGTTGGTCATCATTACGAGCACCGATGGTTTCATTGATGCGATTGAATCGATCAGTCTCAGCGTTTGATCACCAACACCATAATTGTTTGCAGCCCGTAACGTGGCTTTGTTCACCTGCACAACGGCGATGTCGCATTCGCGGATCAAATCAAAAGCAGCTTTCACCTGAGCGCCGGTGGCGTTATGGCTCAGCCCTATGTGTTCAATATAGGCATAGTTCTTAAGCGTAATGCCAAGCGTGTTGGGTTCTTCCACGCCAAACGACACTTCTGCAATACGCAAACTGTCAATTCCTTTTAAGGGAAGAAAGTCATTTGTGTTCTTTAATACCGTGATTGCCCCGGCAGCAAGTTTTTCATTAATGGCTGCCGCCGCCGGCGAGTTTAGTTCGCTGTGGATATTGCGGGTAACAACTTCGTTGCGCCCACTCAGCCCGCACCAGAATTTGGCTCTCAGGATCTTTTTGCAGCGTTCCTCAATTTCTTCCCGGCTGATCTCTCCTTTTTCTATTGCCTTTGAAATTTCTTTCATGGCGCGCGGCACATTCTCGCTGAACAGCAGAACATCGTTCCCGGCCAGCAGCGCTTTAACATCCACTTCGCCGGGTTCAAAAAATTTCGTAACGCCTTTCATACTCAGGGCGTCGGTAAAAATCAAGCCTTTAAACCCAAGTTCTTCTTTAAGCAACTGGTTAACCACCTTAGGTGAAAGTGTTGAAGCAAGATTTTCAGTTGAATCAAGTTTCGGAATGTTCAGATGCGCCACCATCATACTGGCAAGTCCGCGGTCAATCAAATACCTGAATGGATACAGTTCAAGCGTGTCGAGCCTTGTTTTTGAATGGTTAATAAGCGGCAGGGTAGTGTGAGAGTCGCTGTCGGTATCACCATGGCCGGGAAAGTGTTTGGCATTGGCCATTACCTTTTCATCCTGAAGTCCCTTCATGTACATGTATGCTTTGCGCGCTACATTGTGCTTGTCTTCACCAAAACTGCGCATGCCAATCACAGGATTGTTGGGATTATTGTTGACGTCGGCCACCGGCGCGAAATTTACGTGGATGCCCATTCGCCTGCATTCTTTTCCGATCTGGCGCCCCATGTAATAGATAAGCGAGTCGTCGGCAATAGCACCAAGGGTCATCTGTTTAGGATAGCGGGTGGTGCTGTCGAGCCGCATGGAAAGCCCCCATTCTCCGTCAATGCTGTACAGCAACGGTGTTTTAGCACGTTTTTGATAATAAGTTGCAAGCGCTCCCTGCCGAGCAGGACCTCCCTGCATCCAGATTAATCCGCCAATGTTGTAATGTGTAACCAGTTCCTGGATCTCACGCACATGTTTGTTGCCAAGATTGCTGTAAGCTGCAACCATAAAAAGCTGCGCTATCCGCTGTTCGGGAGACAGGGAACTAAAAACAGAATCAACCCAGCGTTGCTCAACCTTTAAAAAATCAGGATCCTGTTTTGGAGGGACACCAATTGTGGGTACAAAGCCAAAAAACAACGCAGCCGCCGCTACCGCAAGGTATTTCTTCATCTTTATAAAGTTAGTGATTCATTAACAATCACTAAAGCGCTCGGCCACTAATCTTTTTAACATCACACTATTGATTGGAAATATTTAACAGGAACGCGAGCTACACGGCTTTCCTGATTTAAAGACCGTCTTGTTGATAGAAATAAAAACCGGCGGTAAAGGCCCGCCCCCGCGCCGCTATTTTTGTTCATCCTCATGTTATTAAGCAAACTGTTTCACCAGGCCATCGTAAGACTTTTTTCCGCCACTGTTGTGCTGTTCAGCGGCGGAGCGCAGGCGCAAGCCCAGATATCGGCCGACGAGTACATTAAAACCTACAGTGAAGAAGCCGTAAAACAGATGAATGAACACGGTATCCCTGCAAGCGTTATTCTCGCCCAGGCAATATTTGAAAGCGGATTCGGTAAAAGCAGCCTGGCATTACGTTCAAACAATCACTTCGGCATTAAGTGTCATAGTGTGTGGCAAGGCGATACCGTAGTGAAAACAGATGATACCTTAAACGAATGTTTCAGAAAATACGCAAGTGTGCAGGATTCGTACACCGATCACAGTTTGTTTTTAATTAGCCGCCCCTGGTACAAACCACTTTTTAGCCTTTCACTCTCTGATTACAGGTCATGGTGTTATGGCTTGAAACAAGCCGGTTATGCTACTTATCCCCGTTATGCTGAAGAGCTGATCAGGATCATTAAAAAATACCAATTAAATAAATTTGACGGCCCTGAAAAAATGGCCTGTCGTCAACTCGCGGAAACTCAAAAAGAGATAAAACAACACACAGTCACCCCTCAGGTAAGAACCTCTGATCTTGCCACCTCTGACCTGCTGTTTAGTAATGAGCACGACTTTGTATTAAAGAGCCTTGAGTTGCTGCTGGCCGAAGCGGAAGACAGCCGTATTATGGTGCGGAAATAAATGTAATTAGCACAATTCCTGCAACAGGGCAAAATTCTGTACTTTTGTGGCGCTAATTTTTATTTATGGAATTCAGGACAGAAACCGATACAATGGGTGAGGTAAAAGTACCCGCCACTGCTTACTGGGGCGCGCAAACCGAGCGCAGCCGCAATAATTTTAAAATTGGTCCGGAGGCCAGCATGCCAAAAGAGATCATACATGCCTTTGGTTATCTTAAAAAAGCCGCTGCGCTTGCCAACTCCGAACTTGGCGTATTAAGCAGGGAAAAATGTGATCTTATCGCAAAGGCCTGTGATGAAATAATAGCCGGTAAACTCGACGCGGAATTTCCTTTGGTGATCTGGCAGACGGGATCAGGAACCCAAAGCAACATGAACGCTAATGAGGTGATCGCCTACCGTGCGCATGTTATTAATGGCGGTAAACTAAGCGATGATAAAAAAGTACTCCACCCAAACGACGACGTTAATAAATCACAGAGCAGCAACGACACTTATCCCACGGCAATGCATATCGCCTCATATAAGCAGGTACACGACATTACCCTTCCCGGATTAAAAAAACTGCGCGACACGCTGAATAAAAAAGCTAAGGAGTACAAGGACATAATCAAAACCGGTCGTACACATTTTATGGATGCCACACCGCTTTCACTTGGCCAGGAGTTCAGCGGTTATGTTCAGCAGATCGACATGAGTATCCGTTGTATCAACAATGCGATGGAGGCTGTGCGCGAACTGGCACTGGGAGGTACTGCGGTGGGCACCGGACTAAATACCCCTAAAGGTTACGATGTTCTGGTTGCAAAAAAGATCGCCGAATTAACCGGCCTGCCCTTTATAACAGCACCAAATAAATTTGAGGCCCTTGCCGCCCACGACGCGATGGTTGAACTCAGTGGCGCACTTAAACGCACCGCTGTGGCGCTTATGAAAATTGCCAACGATATACGTATGCTTTCTTCCGGACCACGCTGCGGAATCGGTGAGATCATTATTCCCGATAATGAGCCAGGTTCATCAATCATGCCGGGAAAAGTCAATCCAACCCAACCCGAGGCAATGACCATGGTTTGTGCCCAGGTAATTGGCAATGACGTGGCTGTTTCTGTTGGCGGATCAATGGGACATTTTGAACTGAATGTATTTAAACCGGTAATTGCTGCCAACGTTCTGCAAAGCGCCAGACTGATTGGCGATGCCTGCGTAAGTTTTAACGACAAATGTGCAGTAGGTATTGAGCCCAATCTTCCTGTGATCAAACAACACCTTGAAAACTCACTGATGCTTGTTACCTCGCTTAACCCGCATATTGGTTATGAGAAGGCAGCAAAAATTGCGAAGACAGCTCACAAGGGGAATAAGACACTGCGTGAGGCAGCTATTGAATTAGGGTATCTGAATAACGAGCAGTTCGACCAGTGGGTAAAACCTGAAGACATGATAGGCAGTCTTAAATAGCGCCGGTATGGCTGTTGAGATCGAACATAAATACCTTGTACACAAAGAACTCTGGGACAAAGCGCAGCCCCGAAAAGGCGAACACATAAGGCAGGGATATCTGCAGAACGAACCGCACCAGACAGTGCGTATTCGTACCAGGGATAAACGCGCCTATATCACCATTAAGGGTAGCGCTGAAGGCGCTTCGCGTGATGAGTTCGAATTCAGAATTCCACTCAAAGAAGCAAACGAACTGCTTGATAAATTTTGTGGCAATGTGATCGATAAAACGCGCTATAAGATACGGTACCGTCGTCGTACATGGGAGGTTGATGTTTTTGAAGGACAGAACCAGGATCTGATTTTGGCAGAAATAACATTGGAGAGTGAAGTGGCAAATTACAAACTACCGCCCTGGGCCTCTGAAAATGTAACTGGCGATGAGCGTTATTACAATTCGTATTTAGTGAATAAACCTTTCAGGTTTTGGTAGGAAGGAGCAGTTGGCAGTAGGCAGTTGGCGGTTGGCAGTTGGCAGTTTGCAGTACGGAGACACAGAAGCACACGGAGAAACTGAAGTGGGCAGGAGCAGTGGGCAGTTTAACCACGACGCTTACGCTAAAGCTTACGCTTACGCCGAAGCTTCAGCGTAGGAGCACAGCGCCAGCGTGGAGACACGGAGAGAGAGAGGCACACGGAGAAACTAAAGTGGGCAGGGCGGCAACCTATGAGATATGTGTTAATGCCGAATCATCGGAATTGGTTTTCAGCATTTAGTATTTAATCCTTCACTTCAGCAGCTCCCACTTCCTCAAACCATCCCTCACTGCTGTAAGCACACTCTTCGTTAACGTCCGATTAAGTAAAAGTTTGGCTCCGCCCCATAATAAGAACTGGTTGAACTTACCCATCTCTGACATGTTAAGCAAAACAGACTGCACCCGCTTCTGAATTTTTCCATTGTATTTATTCAGTTCTGATTCAGTGACCATGGGCCAGGTTTCTCCATGCTTGAACCTGATTTCGGGAAAATCAAAATCTGTCGTCTCTTTAAAAACTGGAATGATCTGAAGTTTACCATCAGTTTCAGAAGCAAAACGTTTGCGGTCGGCGTTGCTGTATCCTTCCTTAAAAACAGGATTTACCATCACATCATTTTCTGCGATCGTAAAATAGTCACGTAAAAAACGCTTGCAGTTAAATCGTCCCAGAAAATAATCGTGGATCCTGAACTCTTTGCTGATAAATCCACCGAATCCATCCAGCGAACCGCAGGCAATTGCCTTTTCTCCTGCAACCCGGACTATTTCGCCGTTGTTCTTTTTTATTTTCCTCACAGGCGCAATCAAAAACTGCCCCGCACATTCCTCCGCCAAAGCATCACCCAGCGCCGTTGGTTTGGCGCGCATCTGTCCTATCATAGCTGAAAGTGTTGATCCTGCCACATTCAGCACATCTGGTTTGGGTTTAAAAACTTCCGGCTCAACACTTGGAAAAGGGTCTATCATCAGCACTGTAGAAGCAAAGGTTTTGTAACTCTGCCGCTGCTCTTCTGACTCGCCCGTAACATCACGCAGCAGTCCGGCAATTTTTTCAAAAGGCTCGTTGTTGATCAGACCGCCGTCAACATTAAATGTCTGATAACTGCCAACCGGCAGCTTATTTGATTGCGTGGCTTGTTTTAACCAACCAAGGGCATTAACGTACCCGCTGTTACGTTGCAGCAGTCTGGCGCGTAAACCCAGAGGAAATGCGCCGGTAGCCATTGCCGCATCTATAGCTGTTGTGGTATTGATGCTCTCGTAAAAATTAAGAGGCATCCAGCCATTATTATATTGCTCTCCTTTTTCCTGTTGAAGCAGCATTTCTTTACTGATGTCACTCAACTCAAAACAGGCATAATCGTTGTGGATCTTCATGTAATAATTACCACTGCTCTCTTCACTGGTATTAAAAGCAACATTGTATTGTAATCCGTTAAGGCTGGAAAGTGTGGTAAAAACCTTAAGCTTCTCTGAAAAAAAAGGATAATGGCGCTGGCGCTGTTCAACCTTAATTGCCCGCTCAGCAATGCTGTCGATAAAGGAGGAATTTAGAAGTGAATACACTTTGCCTTTGCTGATGTCAGCCACGTCCAGCATCTGCGACAGCATGTCTTCACCTGAAAGATCAACCCAGCTGTGGTACAACTTGTTTTCCGGTCTCTCAGCAAACATCGCGGTGGCCGGACTGTTAATGTGATCGATCTCAGAATACAGCGCCGCGGCGGTTATCATTGCAGTCATACCTCCTGCCGATGCACCGCCAATTACAGGAATTTCAACGCGATGTGTTGGCACTCCCGGCTCACCTCTTCTTTTCTCCCACTCCTGCAGTGCCTCAATAAGGTAATCCATTACACCGGCTGTGTAAGCCCCGGCAGAAACCGCGCCGGCAAGACAGAGTCCGACATAGAATGTGCCTGAAGGCGAGGACTTATCACTGTGTGTCATCAGGGTGGAATTGAAGTGAAGATACTAAATTTTCAATTTCGTCAAATCAAGGCTTAGTTTTGAGAACAACGCACATAGATTGAGAAACAGTGCCAGATTTTCTCCTGAATGGCCCTGTGCAGCCCAACCAACACAAAATGCTGCTTTTACTTTTATTCTGTTTTGGGAGAAACAAGCTGTGATGTGAAAGAAAACCGGTTTCTATGTCTTTGTCCTTTTTCGTGCGTGAAAATTTGGTCGCCAACGAGGTGGATGGCATAGCTTTAAAGGATGGTCAATTAACATTAGAAAAATCTCAGTCATAAATTTCATATTTTTATCATGAATATGAAAACCACAGGTACACACGATGAGCGCATGGCCAGCATCACCTTTGCTTCAGTATATCCTATGTATGTTGCTAAAGTAGAAAAGAAGGGAAGGACTACCAAAGAATTGCACGAGGTCATCACCTGGCTAACAGGTTTCGACGACAAAAAGTTACAGGAACTCATAAAAGAAAAGGTAACTTTTGAGACCTTTTTCCAGCGGGCCACGCTTAATCCTAATGCACACCTTATTACCGGTCTTATCTGTGGGTATCGAATAGAAGAGATCGAAAATCCTGTAACTAAACAGGTGAGATATCTTGACAAACTGGTAGATGAGCTCGCAAAAGGCAGGAAGATGGAAAAGATACTGCGGGGGTCGTAGTGCGGTCTGTCGTCACCACTATATTGCTTTTTTTAATACTACCGAAATTCAATTCGCAGTCAGGAACCGACTCCACAAAGTTCGGTATAGGACTTAATTTTGCGCCCATGTACGCGGGTACGCCCGAACTGCAGCTTGATTACTTTCTCCTGAAAAGTTTTGGTATTTCCACAAATTTCGGCTACACGTACAAGCCCGTTCGGGGAGGTTTTATAAAGGTGGGTGACTTCGCCGAGGTACATTCATTGGAAGGCTACTATTTAAAAACCGGTCTAAAATACAGAAGTCCTGTTGCCAAAGGAGAAACACCTCTTCAACTTTTTGTACAATTATTTTATATTGTTTCCTTTTATGATGAAACAGGGTGGCATTTCAAAGGGTCTACAGAACCATTAATTCGCAATAAGGGATTTGTAAACGGCTTTGCATTTACTTTTGGCACTGAGATACGGTTATTAAAACGACTGGATCTGCGTTTCGGTTATCAGCTGGGCGCTTACGCAAAAAGGAACCACCTTGGCTTTCGGGGCCATACTTATCAGCCTGGTCTTGGAACCACGGGACAAATTTCAAACCGGCAGCTTATAATAGGGATGAACTATAAGTTTGGTCTCTTAAATTGAAATTGGAGGCGTATTGGAATAACAACCGTAAATAAAACTCGCCAATTGTCGTAGTTGCCACCTTTGCAAAACTGTTTACTCAACCTTCCAGTCCCTCCTAACATTCTATTAGCTAAATTCGGCATTACATCTTTGAAATCATCTATTTTTTTTGGTTCTTGCATTCATAAAAAAGTACTGCACCCAGGAATGAGCCTTAAAACCCTTGTTTATTGTTGTTTTGTGAGCTTTGCTTCACTTACGCTACATGCCCAGAAATATAAAATCACGGCAGATCCTGCCTGGATAAAGCAAAGAACTATTCCCGCAAAAAGTTCCGTTACTAAATTTGATGTGAAATCTGGTTATTACACCACACTGGCCGATTACCAGTTTAATCTTAATGAGAATGCCTATTATTTGCGCGAGGTATTAAATGTGATCTCATACTCAGGTATTACAAAGGCGTCTCAGATCCAGATACCTCTTGATAGCTCCTACCAGCAGTTACAAATTCATCATCTCTACATTTGGCGAAATGGCGAAAAAATAGACCGAACCAACAGTCTGAGCTTCGAGATAATGAATAACGAACACAGTCTGCAACAAGGACTGTATATGGGCCAGGTCACACTATATTCAAACCTGAGTGATATAAGAAAAAATGATCTCATTGATCTTTCCTACACGCTTGTTGGAAAAAACCCCATATTTCAGGAGGGAAAGTATCTGTTTGTCCCACTTGAATCTGGCAATCCCATTGATCTCCTGTGCGCCAGGGTCATCTTTGCACAAGAAAAACATTACTATAGTAGCTGCGTAGGATGCGAGAGCTCTTTAGCACTAACCACAACAAAGGGTGAAAACAAGGAAATTGAAATAATACAGAAAGATATTAAAGCAATTGAGCTGGAAGAGAATATTCCCTCCTGGATTGTGCCTTTCCAATACCTTATACTAAGTAGCTACCAAAACTGGTCTGAGGTTAATGCCTGGGCACAAAAGGTATTTTACTTAGAATCAGAGCCAGACCTTGATGTGGTTTTCAGGGAACTATTTAAGGGAGGTGAGTCAAGAGAAGAAAAAATAAACAAGATAATCGATTTTGTTCAGGACGATATCCGTTACATGGGTATACAATCAGGAATAGGGAGTATCAAACCACTTCCGCCAGAAACAGTGGTTAAGCAAAGATTTGGTGACTGTAAGGACAAAAGTCTATTACTTGTTGCTCTACTTAAAAAAGCCGGAATCACCGATGCCTACCCCGCACTTGTGAATACTCGTCTGAAAAACGCCCTTCGCACGTTCCACCCCAGCAGTGAGCTTTTCGATCATTGCATAGTTAATTTCTATGTTGACAGCGTATCTTACTGGGTTGATCCTACGATCACACTTCAAGGCGGAGATTATAGAAATATGTCGCTGCCAGATTATGGTGTCGGCTTGATCATTGGCAAATCTGCTGATTCGTTAAGTGCAATTCCTAAACTGAATTTAAAATCAGGTATCAAAATAAAAGAAACTTTGACTTTTCAGTCTTTCTATGATCCTGCCACCCTCGATATATCGTCAACACGTTATGGCGCGGAAGCCGACAACAGACGCTTTGTACTGGAGTACTACGGTCTTAAGAATATTTCAAATGGAATTGCAGAGAGTTTAAAAGCACAATATCCCGCGGCTGTTCAGGTTAAGGATCTTGCTGTTCAAGACAATAATTTAACCAACACGCTCTCAAATTTCTATACATATAAAGTTGAAGGTCTTTGGAAAAAGGGTACAAACAAAAATGACAAATCCTTAACTTATTACATTTTTAAGTTTGAACCACGGACATTGTACGAGTATCTGAATATCTTTGAGATTGGAAACCGAACCTTCGATTATGCCCTTCCCCATCCACTAAATCTAAGCTTCCAGGCTGTGTTTAACTTGCCTAATGCCATACTATTTGAAGATAAATACACAAAATATGAAAACGATGCTTTTTCGTTAGAGGAAAAGATCGAACAGTTAAACAGACATTCTTTTCAGATTACTTACAACCTGAGTACCAAAACAGATTTTATAAAAGCCTACCAATGCCAGGAAATTTCCGCTGAAAAACAAAAAATTGTCGCTGCTTTACCTGTACTTATATACTACCCTCAATAATGAAGCTCAAAACCCTGCAAATACTGCTTTTATTTTGTCTTGATTCAGTGCTTAAAGCGCAAGACACTCTACTTACTTACTACTGGGAGGGAGAGAAAACCAGGAATAAAAATTTTGCCGATGAACTTCGGAAGTTATATCAGGATAGCAGCGGCGCCTGGGTTGTGAAAAGGTACTACAAAAACAACCAGCTGTTAAAGGTTGAAAGATACACCACCAAAAGGCTAAGAACACTTCATGGCCACTTTATACACTATTATACAAACGGTAAAAGAAGAATTGAAGGGGAATTTTCACAGGGTAAGAAGACCGGGATCTGGCAGTTTTGGAATGAACAAGGCTTTAAGATCTGCGACGGAGAATACAGAAATGATCAGAAGTACGGCTACTGGATATTTTATGATGATGATGATGATGGTAACAAAACGCGAGAGGGAAACTATGTAAACGGTAAAAAATCAGGAAACTGGATCTACTGGTATCCCGAAAATAAAAAGAAGTCAGAGGGTTTGTTTAAAAACGATTTAGAAAACGGTGATTGGCAATACTGGTATAAAAGTGGCACTAAAAAGTCAGAGGGCGAAATGGTAAACGGCAAGAACAACGGTATTTGGAAAATATATAATGAAAATGGCAAACTTGAAGCTGAAAAGCATTATTTCAATAATATGTTGGTGGCAATAACCTGTTACCATCCTAACGGCGTCAAGCACGCTCAAGGTAAAATTGTAAATAATGAGAGGTCAGGTGAGTGGGTTTTTACGAATATAGATGGTCGCATCTACTATAAAGGCTCGTTTATTAGCGGTGTTAAAACCGGTGAGTGGGTGAGGTATTTTAAGGAGGGAGAAAGTTTAAGGCTGTTTTACGAAAATGGCGAACTTAAAGGTCCAAAGCTGGGCTCTATAATTAAGACGACGAATCTGGACTAAAATACCCTCTATATATTTACCCAACACGTTCAAGTTCCCGCTACCACGCTACACCAAGAGAAGGAAGGCCAGGATGGATGAAACTCCGCCGAATTGATCGGAATGGCCTTTCTGGTCCTGAAAAATTACATCTTGGATTTCAGGGCACACCTACCAACCCGGTCTCGGCAGCACAGGACAGATCTCAAAACGCCAGCTTATAATCGGGATGGGATGCAGGTTTGGACGCCTGAATTAAAATTGAGGTAATGTTGCAAGAACATACAAGAGTATAAAACCCGCGCAGTTTTTGTACCTTAGTTGGATAAATGTCCACCGCGGAGAAAATAGTAGTTAAGAAAGGACTAACCCAATGGTTGCTCACGGCAACGTTACTTTTTAGTGTTTTTTCTTTTTCAGGTTACGCCGGGCACAACCGCACCGCAGGCAGCATCCATAACCAGACAGAATTGTTTGTAAACCTAACTCCAGTTCTTAAAAAATCTTCAGTTTTTTATACCCAGTCATCAGATTCCTTTTCCAGTTTGATTAGTACAAGCCGGTTTAAGTCCGCCTACGTTTTGCAATTCAGCAGGCTGACAAAAATAAAATTTGACCTATTGTTCAAACAAAACTTACTGCTATTCTTTCAAAACAGACACTACCCAAACAAAATCTCCATTCAAAATCAGGACGAAGATCATCTTTGTTCTTTCACAGGGTAAAACAACCCCTGATCTTCATTTCACCTTATTCTTTCATTTTGCAGTTGTGAGACAACTGCGATCACTTAAAATTTAATGAAAAGACTCAAAAAAACATTGAGACTCTTTGGCCTGGGAACGCTGATCGTATTAGCAACACTGGGTGTTGGTATAAGCGGTGGAGTAACCGTTACGTCAACAAAAAAAAGGGAAGACTCAGAGGAAATAAAAACTGAAGTCGTTGAGAACAGAGAAGGGCAAACTCGGGTAGTAAAATTAAAAGATATAAAATTCTGATCGTCTAAATTATAAACAAGCGGCAAGCAAGCTTTTCCCCTGAAACCTTATCTCCGTTTAAAACTGCAAAAAACAAAGTTTTGAATTGTGCCGGATGGAGTCCGGTGATCTTCCATAACACACCTGACCTTGGCAAAATATTTTGAAAAGGTGTCAGTCATGGATTCTTCAGAGTACTGCCTTATATCAAGCCCGCTGCATTTGTCAGGTCCGTTTTCAGAAAACGTTCCAACCATCAGCGTTCCGTTCTTTTGCAGACCTGCGTCAATTACTGCAAGATACTTCTGAATTTTCTCTTCATCGGTAAAAAAATGAAACACCGCCCTGTCATGCCAGAAGCTGTATTTTTCATCAGGTTTGAATTCCGCAGCGTCTGAAACGATCCATTTTACAAGTTTTGCCTTTTCCTGAAGCCTTTCCTTCGCTCGTTGTAAAGATGCTTCTGAAAGATCCAGAACAGTTAAATTGGTGTACCCTGAATCAATGAGATGATCTACTAACAAACTATCGCCACCGCCCACATCTATAATTGCTGCGTCTTTCGGCAGATTCGCTTCCTTTATAAATTGCAGCGTAGTTGCAGGAGTTGGCTGATACCAGCTTAGCTCAGTCAACTCTTTTGTGCGGTACACTTTTTCCCAGTGCGTTCTCAGATCTTCCATTTTTCCTGAATTATACAAAGGTCAGGAGCCTGGAATACAATCTCTTTAACAAATGATAAATAATCACTTATGCGCCCGAATTCTGCTCAGGCTTACCTGTGTAATTCCGAGATAGGAAGAAATAAATTTAAGAGGCACTCTCCTGATCACATCAGGTGCATTTTTAATCAGTTCTTTATACCGCTCTTCAGCACTATGGAATTGAATGCTTTCTATACGATTAACAGTGTCAACATAAGCAGATTCTGTAATTTTCCGGATGAGGCGTTCTATGTCGGGAAATTTGTCGTACAACGCGAAAAGCCGGGTTGAATCAATCGCTATTAATTCAGTGTCTTCCAAAACCTGAATGCCTTTACGTGATGCTCGGCCTGTAAAAAGACTTTCTACGCGCGCCAGGATGTTATTCTCAAATGCAAAACTTTCGGTGATATCTTTGTCTTCTTTAAAATAAAAGATCCTCGCCAGCCCACTATTAATAAAATAGATAGTCCGGCAGGTGTGGCCTATATCCTGCAAAATTTCATTTTTTCTGAGCTTTACTACACGGCAAATTTTCGATATCTCTGCTTTCGCATCATTTGAAATAACATGGTGCCGGTCGAAATATTTAAAAAGCTGATTCAAACTTTGGTTAAAGATACTAATCACCGGCAACCCGGTTATTCGTCGTTTTTATATAGTAGAGTAACTGCGCTGATCTCTCACTTCTGGCTGTTTGCAAATGCAACAGTAAGATGCTGTGCAACTTATTTTTGAATTTATGAGCTGCTCTACGAGTGCTAAAAGCTATGCAACCTCTTTTGAGCAAACGCCCTGCCCGAACCTGACTTGAGGTATATTTCAAACTCATAAGCTTTGTACTTATCGTAAAAAATAGACTGGTGAACAATTTGAACCGGCAAACGACTGACAGTATATTGCACCTCACCCCTGTGGTGCCGCCTCAGACGATCACCCAAATCATGCGTGCAACCAACGTAGTATGTATTATCACTGCACTTTAAAATGTAAACGATCCACATGGCGTTTAATTAAATGCGGTTTAAGTGAGCGGACTTTTTCCACGAAGCTCGCCTGCGTTGCTATCACAGTCCAGGCGAGCACGCCGCATGGACTATAAATCAGCCATGGCTTAATTCGGCACTCACCTACGCTGCAATGCAGCTTCGGCTAATACGATGCTCGCCTACGCTGCAATGCAGCTTCGGCTAATACGATGCTCGCCTACGCTGCAATGCAGCTTCGGCGAGCGAAGGCGGAGTCTGAGGGATTCGAACCCTCGATACGGTTTCCCGTATACAAACTTTCCAGGCTTGCTCCTTCAACCACTCGGACAAGACTCCTTTACAAATTTTTCTTACGAACTCCAACCCTGCAGGAAGCATCTTTCATGCGGCAATAAATTGTCAGGACTTCCTTCAGTTTCACTGGCCTACTCAGGAATTTCTCTGGCCTCCCAAGTCTCTGTTTTGCCTGTGGGCTTCTTCGTCTCCTTTTGTTTCTTCTGGCTCTTTTCAGCGGCTGCCGAATTATTTTTTGAGCTGCTTTTAGGTGAGGCCGACGATTTTTTGTCTGCATCCCCATCATTATCCTTCTGCTTTTTCACTACTGATCCTGACGCTGAAGATTTATCAGATGACTTCCCTGCCGAAGCAGCTTTTTCGCTCTTCGTATCGGCTTTTGCGGCACCGCCTGCTACTGCTCCCTTATTTTCCGACTTTTTGTTTTCAGCGGTCTTTTCAGCCGCAGCAGGTCTTTTATAAATAAGATCAACCGTTGTACGCTGGTAATCCTTTCCTTTTTTGGTTACCATTTCCTGAATATTGAACGAGGAACGCGACTTGCGGTTAAGCACAAGAAACATCTCATCTACCCGCTCCTGGGCGAACTTCTTAAACTCAAGTTTGTGATAATATCCTACAACAGTCAGATCCACTTTATTGCCGTTAAGCGACTTTATCCACCTGTCCAACTTGGCAAGAGAGGTGTCATGCGGAGTCACAGCAGTATTGTGATAATAAATATGCAATGTATCATACTGTGCTTTGCCATGTGAAGCAACAGCACAAAACAGTGCCAGGACAACAGTCCTCAGGGAGAAAAAAAGTGGGTTTTTCATGGGGTTTACTAATAGAAGTGCAAAATACGATAAAATATAAAATTTTCGCAGGATTTGTTAGCCGCCAACTGAGATTTAAAGCAAAAAAACCACCCTGCAACAGAGTGGTTTTTGGCAAATTCCTGTCAGAACCAAATTAGTGACCTTTTTCCTGATGGCCTTTTCCGTGGGCCGCATCTGGATTGCCGTGGCCTGCCGCGCCCTGACCACCGTGATGGGCGGCATTAAGCGCTTTCTGCTGTTCAACAAAGATCGGATCAACTTTTGTGAATCTGCCTGAAGAACCGGCATAAGTTCCTTCGGTAAGCACAATAAAAATGGTGTACATCATAAAAACGATGTAAGGCGCCAAAATGGTGTACTTGAAGAATTTCACCTCGTGGCCAAGGTGCATAAACCATATAACAATGGCAGCGGCCTTAGCCAGGGTAAGAACAATAAAGAAAGTTTTAAGCCACCAGGTGCCGCTCCAGCCCCTGTCGGGTGCCATAAAACCAATAACAAGTTCAACCAAAGTGATAACAAGCATTACCCAGAAAACGTTCCAGAGGGTGCGGCGGATCTTCTTGCCATCCTCTTCGCCGTGGTTGCTCATTACTTCATATTGCGGATAATTATCGTGAAACTCCATCGGAAAATACTTTTATGGTTACTAAATAAGGTAGAAGAATGTAAATACAAAAACCCACACAAGGTCAACAAAGTGCCAGTACAGACCTACTTTTTCCACCATTTCGTAATGTCCGCGTCTTTGATACGTTCCTTTTAAGACATTAAGGAAGATGATAAAATTCAGCACCACACCTGAGAACACGTGTGTACCGTGAAAGCCGGTGATAAAAAAGAAGTAATTCGCGAACTGCGGCACACCATATTCATTATAGGTCATATTTGCTCCATGAAAGACCTTCTGCACATATTCTCCTTTTGCCACATCCCATACATTACGCAGGGCACCCTCCTCAGTTCCAACAATAAAGTGGTACCACTCCCAGGCTTGCGACCCCACAAAGGCCAGACCACCAACAATGGTCCAGAACATCCATACAGTCACCCCTCTTTTATCCATTCTGTGTCCGGCCTCCACAGCAAGCACCATGGTAACTGAAGACATAATAAGGATAAAGGTCATAAGACCTACATAAGCAAGAGGAATGTGCTGCTCTATAAAGGGGAAGTGTGTAAATACATTCTCTGCCTTTGGCCACACATCGGCGTATTTATGACGGATAAAGCCATAAGAAACCAATAAACCGCCGAATGTAAGCGCATCCGACACCAAAAAGAACCACATGAAGATCTTGCCGTAGCTTAAACGGAAGGGGGAAACTCCACCACCCCAGGCTTCTTTAGAATCAACTTCTGCTGTATGAGCCATAGAAAAATTTTGCCTGCAATATTAACGATAATTATATAAAAACAAAAACAAATAAACCCACAAAAGATCGAGGAAATGCCAGTAGATGGCGGTGAGCTCAAGCCCCAGATAATCTTGCGAAGAATACTTTTTTAAAATGCTTTTAACCAGCGACACGCTTAGCGCGATCAGTCCGCCGATCATGTGTGCCAGATGCACAAGCGCGATAAGATACAGAAATGAACCTGAGGCGTTACTGTATTTCCCCACAAAATAGATCCCCTGCGCTGTAAGCTGCCGCCAGCCTTCAACCTGGGTATAAAAAAAAGCCAGCCCCAGCAATAAGGTAACGGCCAGCCCGGCGGTAACACCCCTGAAGTTATCTTTTTTTACTGAGCGCTGTGCCCACAGCATGGTAAGACTGCTTGTAACAATAATGGCGGTACTGAGTATGGCAATATCAGGCAGGTTAAATACAAGCCAGTTACCATTGTCGGCCCGCACAATATAAGCGCTGGTGAGTCCTGCAAAAAGCATCACTATACTTACAATGCCGATGTACATCAGCGGTTTTGCAGCCTTTCGGCGGTCTTTTTTTAACTCGGCCCTGTGCTGTGCACGGGAATTCTTTTGTATCTCTACCATTTCAGGCTCTAGTCATTAGTGCCAGCTGTACCAGGGGAAGGTACACCAGCGTTACAAAAAATAAACGTTTGGCGTTCTTGTCGGTGGGTATTCTGTAAAAATTATAGGCCTGCAGCAGCATAGCAAATCCGCATAACACACATACCGAAGTACTTAATATCCCCACAAATCTGAATACGAATGGAAGAATACTCACCACCAGCAGAAACATTGAATACACCAGTATCTGAAACTTACTGAAATCGTCTTTCCCTCCCTGTGAAGGCAGCAGGTAGAAATTTGCCCTTGCATAATCTTCATTGTTGAACCAGGCCAGCGACCAGAAGTGAGGAAATTGCCAGACGAACTGTATCAGGAAAAGCAGCATCGCAAAAAAAGTGATCTGCCCGAAGCCCTGTGTAGTGGCCACGCCACCAATAAGTGTTGGCAAAGCGCCGGGAAATGCGCCCACAAAAACGGCAAAAGGGGTTCGCTGTTTCAGAGGAGTATATAATAAAGCGTATAACACTATTGAAACAAACCCCAGAATGCCGCAAAGCGGATTGGTGAACACCCACAGCACAACAGTTCCTGCAATGCCGGAAAGCGCGCAAAAGATCAATGCCTCATTACTGCCGATCACCTGCTGGGGCAGAGGCCGCTGCCGTGTACGGTCCATGAGAATATCAAGATCTTTTTCAATAATCTGATTAAACCCATTTGCCGCTCCGGTAACAAGAAATCCGCCAATACCCAGGGCCAATAATTGCTGCCATTGTATACTTTCCGCCACGGTTACATAAGTAACAAGAGCAGAAAACACCACCAATGCGCCTAATCTGAACTTGGTGAGCCTTATAAATCCGCTAATCCTGGAGTAAGATGCCTCTGCAACCACAATATCACCTGCTGATCCCAAAAAAAATGCAAAGTTATCATTATTCTTTCGCATTTTTCTTTGTCCTAACAAATGAATGTGCAATGCTTGTGAACAAGCTGTTCATCGAAAACCGGCGGCAAATGCAATTGTTAAAAAACAACAATGAACAGGTGCATTTTAACAACTTAACTGCCTCAGACTTTTTCTGTTAAATAATTTTTTACTTTTGTTCGCTATAAACAATAAACTATGAGTTCAACACTAGTACGCACCCTGACTGCCGGATTGACGGCCGCTGTTATTTTAACAGGCTGCAATGGTCTGGGCAAGATGATAAAGAAGCAGAAGGAGTTTAAGTACACCGCCTCTCCAAACCCTATTGAAATGCACGGAGACAGTGTTCAATTCAGTGTGAGCGGTAAATTTAACCCTAAGTTGTTTCAGAAAAAGGTGACACTGAACCTCACTCCAGTTCTAAAATACGCCAATGGCGGAGAAAAAGCCTTTAAAACGGTGACTCTCGTTGGCGAAAAAGCCACCGGAGGAGGCCAGAAGATCAGCTACTCAAGCGGCGGCACATTTAATTATACCTCTGAGAAAGTAAAATTTGAAGAGGGTATGCGCAACGCAAAACTTGAGTTGCGCGGAGAAGGTCAGATGAAAGCCAAGAAAAAGTCTTTTGATGCGGTAGAGCTTGCCGACGGTACCATGGCAACCTCGCTGCTGGTTCGTAACGATGAAAAACCAATGTCTGGTGCCGATGGTTTTACAAAAACCAATCCGGCCAATCAAACCACACACATATACTATGTGATCAATCAGTCAAATGTTCGTCCCACTGAGATGAGATCTGAAGAAATGAAAAACTTCTCTTCTTTTATCAACAAGAATATGGGTTCTGAATGGTACCAGTTCAAGGATGTACACGTTTCGGCCTACGCATCGCCCGACGGAGAAACCGAACGCAATGAGAACCTGGCACAGGACAGGGCCAATTCAGGAAGCCGTGCCGTGATGGATATTTTCAAAAAAACCAAGAAAAAAGGAAATAATTTTGGAACTACGAAAGACCACTACAAGGTTATCACAACCAAAGAAGACTGGGAAGGTTTCCGCGAACTGATGGAGCAAAGCAACATGAAAGATAAGGACCTTATTCTTCGTGTTCTGACCATGTATTCTGACCCTGATCAGCGCAGAAAAGAGATCAAAAACCTTTCACAAACGTACAAAGAGCTTGCCGACAAGGTGCTTCCAAAACTTCGCCGTTCAGTTATCACCGTTAACGTGGATAAAAAATCACGCCCCGATGAGGCTATCAGCCGTCTGGCCACCAGCAATCCCGACAGCCTTTCTGTAACTGAATTGCTTTATGCGGCAAATCTTACTGAAGATGTGAACGCGAAAGTGCAGATCTACCAGAATGCCGAAAAACAATATGGTTCAGACTGGAGAACCAGTAACAACCTGGGTGCTTCTCTTTTAATGCAGAACAAACTGGATGAGGCTGAGCAAGCTTTCAGGCGTGCCGAGAAGGCGGCTCCAAATGAACCAGCGATCGCCAACAATCTTGGCATCATTGCCGCACGCCAGGGCGACTGGGCCAAAGCTACTGAAATGTATGAGAAAGCCGGGTCAGCTCCTGAAGCCAAATACAACCTTGGCATCTTGAATATCCGCGCTGGTCAGTACAGCGATGCTGTTAGTAACCTCGGAGATTACAAGGGGCATAATAAGGCCCTAGCGCAATTACTGAGTGGAAATCCAGGCAGTGTTGCTGAGACCATCAATGGCAGCGAGGAAAAAGAGGCCGCACACAGCGCTTACCTCAAGGCGGTGGCATTTGCCCGTCAGGGAAATACCGGCGAAGCTGTAAGCAACCTTAGAACTGCAATTGAAAAAGATAACAGCTGGAAGGAATACGCCAAGAACGACGTGGAATTCCTTAAAATGCGCAGCGACAGCGGATTTACCAGTCTTACCAACTAAAAGTAACCATATTTTAAAAAAGCCTTTCCCACGGAAAGGCTTTTTTTATGCCAATAATCTTCAGTTAATTTACGGACTATGACAAGAGCAGAACTGATCAACAACATCTGTAAAAAGAATAGCTTCCTATGTGTAGGATTAGATCCCGATCTCAAAAAAATTCCTTCCCATCTATCCAAACTTGAAGATCCGATCTTTGAATTCAACAAAATGATCATTGATGCCACTGCGGATTTTTGTGTGGCGTTTAAACCAAACCTTGCCTTTTATGAGGCATATGGCATCAGCGGTTATATCAGTCTCGACAAAACCGTTAAGTACATCAGAGAACACTATCCACAGCAATTTATTATTGCCGATGCCAAGAGGGGCGATATTGGCAATACCAGCACCATGTATGCCAAAGCTTTTTTTGAGCAACTGAATGCAGATGCGGTTACAATAGCTCCTTACATGGGAGCTGATTCTGTAAAGCCGTTCCTTGAATTCGAGGGCAAATGGGCAGTTGTTCTGGCACTCACCAGCAACGCGGGCTCTGCCGATTTTCAGCAAATAACAGTAGAAGGTGCACAAAAACTTTACACAAAAGTGATTGAAGACTGCCTTAAATGGGGAAATAAAAACAACACAATGTTTGTGGCAGGTGCCACCAAACCACAAATGCTTGCCGGCATCAGATCGCAGGTGCCAGATCACTTTCTGCTTGTGCCTGGTGTAGGCGCACAGGGTGGCAATCTGGCCGACGTTTGTAAAGCCGCGCTTAACAAAGACACCGGTTTACTTGTTAATGCCAGTCGCAGCATAATATATGCTTCTGCTGGCACCGACTTTGCGGAAAAGGCCAGAACGGAAGCGGAAAAAACTGCGATAGAAATGAAGCAGCTTCTCAACACGCTGCTTTAACACTAATTACAATACACCCAAAAGCTAAATCTCTACTTTTATAATAACGGCGCAATGCCATTAACAAAAACCAGAAGACATGGATGAAAATCAGCCTACACAACCACACCTCGACATAGAATTAAGCGAAGAAATTGCTGAAGGAATTTATTCAAACCTTGCCATCATCACACATTCACAAAGCGAATTTGTGATAGATTTTATCAAAATAATGCCTGGTGTTCCCAAAGCGAGAGTGAAGTCGAGGATACTGCTAACTCCCCAGCATGCCAAACGTCTTGCCAAAGCGCTGGCTGAAAACATACTCAAGTTTGAGCAGGTTCACGGCAAAATAAAAGACCTTGAAGCCACCATTCCGATGAATTTCGGCGGCCCTACCGCACAAGCCTGACCTGGGGCTGAGCACTAGTGATAAGTGCCTCGTTATTGTTGAAAAAAGGGGAGTATGAGAACTGCATACTACCTTATTTTTACGGAGAACACAAAGATCTCTCTTATGAACGAAGCACGACTGCACTTTAAAATTGCCGATCTCCTTAATACAGATTCCCGCAACGTTACAGCAACCATTCGCCTCCTTGATGAGGGCGCAACATTGCCATTTATCTCACGCTACCGCAAAGAAGTTACCGGCAGTATGGATGAACTGCAGATCATGCAGATCCGCGATGAGATTGAACGTTTAAGGCAGCTCGAACAAAGAAGAGAAAGTATCCTCAAAAGTATTCAGTCACAGGATAAATTAAGTCCTGAGCTGGAAAAAGAAATTCTCGCCGCTGAAACGCTCAGCAAACTGGAAGACCTTTATCTTCCCTACAAACCAAAACGCCGCACCCGGGCAACTATGGCGCGCGAAAAAGGATTGGCGCCACTTGCCGAACTCATCATCGCCCAGCAAGCCAGTGATGTTCAGCAGGAGGCCGAAAAATATATTGACGCTTCAAAGGAAGTTAATACGGTAAACGAGGCGCTGCAGGGTGCCCGCGATATACTCGCAGAAACCATCAGCGAAGACGCTTCGGTTCGCGAAATGGTACGCGAGCTCTACAGAACCTCAGGCCTTATTAAAAGCAAAGTGATCAGAGGAAAGGAAGAAGAGGCAGAAAAATTCAGAGACTATTTTGAATGGGAGGAAAAACTCTCAACCTGCCCGAGCCACCGGCTGCTGGCAATGCGCCGGGGAGAAAAAGAAGATTTCCTGATCCTTGACCTTGTAATTGACAATGACCAGGCCATTGAAAAGATCGAAAAAAAGATCATCAGATCACGCGGACAGTGCGCCGAACAACTTAAAGAAGCCATCGCTGAGGGTTATAAACGATTGCTGCAGCCAGGCATAGAGGCTGAAATGCGGCTGCTCAGCAAACAACAGGCCGATGAAAAAGCGATCCTTGTTTTTGCCGATAACCTTCGTGAACTTCTGCTTGCCTCACCGCTCGGACAGAAATCACTGCTTGCCATTGACCCGGGTTTTAAATCAGGGTGCAAGGTGGTAGCGCTCGACAAAGAAGGGAAACTTCTTGAAGAAACAGTGATATATCCTCACGAGCCTCAACGAAGAAAAAGAGAAGCGGAGATGATAGTGCTGGCGTTCTGCGACAAACACAATCTTCAGGCCATTGCCATTGGCAACGGAACAGCAAGCCGCGAAACTGAACAGTTCGTTCGTGGTATTGAGATGCTCCCTAAATCCATTCCGGTTATTGTAGTGAGTGAAGCCGGTGCCTCGGTTTACTCTGCTTCGGAGGCCGCCAGAGAAGAGTTTCCCGACAAGGACGTAACCGTTCGGGGCGCAGTATCTATCGGCCGAAGACTTGCTGATCCGCTTGCCGAACTGGTAAAAATTGACCCAAAATCTATTGGTGTGGGTCAGTACCAGCACGATGTTGACCAGACACTGCTTAAAAATAAGTTAGACGAAGTGGTAAGCAGCTGCGTAAATGCCGTAGGAGTTGAGGTAAATACAGCCTCCAAACAATTGCTTGCTTACGTTTCAGGTATTGGTCCCGTTCTGGCACAAAATATTGTTGAGTACCGCAATCAGAAAGGCGCTTTCAGATCGCGGAAAAGTCTGATGGAGGTGCCGCGTATGGGCGAAAAGGTGTTTGAGCAGTGCGCAGGGTTTTTACGGCTTTTAAATGGTGATCATCCGCTGGATAAAAGTGCGGTGCACCCTGAAAGTTATCACATTGTTGAAAAAATGGCACAGGACCTTAATTGCAGCATAGATGATTTGATCGAAAGCAAGGAGCTAAGGAAAAAGATAAGGCTGGAACAGTACGTAACAGAGGCTGTAGGTTTACCAACTTTAAAAGACATCATCAGCGAGCTGGAAAAACCAGGCCGCGACCCGCGTAAAGGTTTTGAGCTTTTCAGTTTCGATGAAAATGTGCATGAGATCAGCGATCTGCGTGAGGGCATGCGATTGCCGGGCATCGTAACAAATGTTACCAACTTTGGCGCTTTTGTTGATGTGGGCGTACACCAGGACGGACTGGTACATATTTCCCAGCTGGCCGATCAGTATGTGGATGATCCCAATAAAGTGGTGAAAGTTGGTCAGCAGGTGTGGGTGAACGTAACAGAGGTTGATGCAAAAAGAAAAAGGATCGCCCTAAGTATGAAAGGAGAGAAAGTTCCTTCTCCAGGTAAAAAATCCCCAAAGGAGCCACAATATCAGGAGGGAGACATGAACAGCGCCCTGGCGGCTTTAAAGAGTAAGTTCGGGAAGTAGCTGCACGTTCAGACGGAAACGGGATACAGGCACTAGATTTGCAGCTGGAAGTGTATAAGGCCTGAATGGCTGATGTTTTCGGTCAGGTTGAGGCAGGAATCAGCTGCAAAAATGCCAAAGCCCCTCGATAAATAAATACTTCATGAAGCAACTTTACGGTTTATTAGGACGAGCGCTTTCACATTCTTATTCAAAAGAATATTTTGAAAACAAATTCAGAGAGCTCAAACTCCACGAACATGAATACCGGAATTACGAACTGGAAACTATTCAGGGGTTTGCGACATTGATCGAAGCCGAACCTGCGTTAAGAGGATTAAATGTCACTTATCCCTACAAAGAAGCCGTGATAGACTATCTGGATGCCCTGGGTAGCGAAGCCCGTGAGATAGGAGCAGTAAACTGTATTAAAATTGAGAATGGCAGGACCACCGGTTACAACACCGACGTCTACGGTTTCAGGCAAAGTATAAAACCATTTCTTGACAGGCATCATGAAAGAGCGCTGATACTTGGCACTGGCGGAGGGGCCAAAGCCGTTGCGCATGTGCTGGCTCAGTTCGGTATTGGCATTATTTACGTAAGTTCCGACCCTGCGAAAAAAGGTGCAGGAATTATCTTATATAACGAAGTAAATGAACATGTGATGAATGCCTGTAAACTCGTGGTGAACTGCACGCCGCTGGGTATGTTCCCCGAAACAGACAGGTTCCCTGATCTGCCCTATCAGCATTTCAGCCCTGAACATCTCGCCTACGACCTGGTGTACAATCCCGAGGAAACTAAGTTTATGAGCAAAGCCAGGGCTCAGGGATCGGCTGTAGTAAACGGATTAAGCATGCTTCAGTTGCAGGCAGAGAAAAGCTGGGAGATCTGGAATAGGTAGGGCCTTATTACGTGTGTAGTAGAGCTGCGCGAAACATCAGATCAAGCCAATATCCTCACTTATCAGACTTACTTTTATCGTCCTTCCTCAAAAACTCGTCAGTAAAATGCTGCATTGATCTTTCACGTGAAAACTTTTCGGCATTGTATTCTGCACTTCGGTTACGGGCAATTGAAAGTGTGTTCCACTCTTTGTCTTGCAATAATTTTCCTATATATACAATCTGTCCTACATGGTACGCATAGTGGCAGAGTTGCCGGTTAACAGCATCCACCACTGAATGGCCCTGATTTCTGATGTACACTGTTTTGTTTAAGTCACCATTGTTAAGGTTGTTGAGTGTGACGAACAGGCAGGTCCAGCCCTCTTCCCAGCGCCTCATCATCTCCCTCTTGTCATTAATAACAACCTCAAACTCCTCGTCGCGTTTCCTCCAGGGCTTTTCACCATCAGAATTCAGAAAATCAGACCAGCGGCTAAGCATGTTGCCATGAAGATGCTGCACAATTATTGCAATGCTGTTGCTTTCTGAGGCCGGCGCGTAAAAGAGCTGATCGCTGGTAAGTTGCCTGAATGTTTTTTCACCCAATGATTTATAAAATTCAAATTGCTTTTTTGAGCTGCTGATATAGGTTTCCATTTTGCTGACGACTTAAAAAATTGTTTTGATACTCTAAGATAGTTTATTTTGATACTGATTTCCCGCTTCCATGAAGGTTAACCTCATCGTAAGTCACGGATGCTGATTCCTTAGGGTTCAACCACAAACCTGCCTAGTTCAAAAGGGCTAAAACACAATCCTATCTGTGAGGCTTCATCTCCCTCTTCCAGCGCCTGTAACAGTCCATTACCATAGAATAAAGCTCGGCCCCGTCGTGCCTCAAAATGTAGTCATTATCCATATAGTAGCAGTACTTTCTGAATGCCTCATAGTCAATTGAATCATCGCCTGTAAGTTGTGCCAGGATCTCCCTGTTCAGCTTCTTCTGAACCTGCTCCTCAATAAAAATCTCCTCAAAGATCCTGGCAAGTTTCTGTATCTGCCTGCCCTCTTTGCTGTATTTCATGTAAAGCGCTGTTATGGGACTCTGGCTGTAATCAAGCAGTTTCACCTGACTTTTTTCAATGATATTCTGCATATACTGCCTCTCATAGGGCTTGATCCTGAATGATGTAACACTTACCTCTGACAGGTCAACCGGAAGTGGGGTCATAATAATTCTCACCTTTCCGCTTTTATCGTAGTGCAGGTCTGTTACAGGAAATCGCTGTTTAAGATACCCAACAAAAGAACATACGAGGGTGTCAGACAAGTCGCTGATCAGAGTAAATCTTCCCTCATTATCTGTCATTGTGCCGTTGCCGCTTTGTTTGCTGATAACGTACACAAAAGGCATTGGCGTAACACTGTCGGGTTCAGTAATGCTGCCGCTGAGCATTGTCTGCTGTGCCCACAAAGGAATACCGGCGAGTAAAAAGAAGGTAAAGACTATCCGCGACGAATTCAACGAGCTAAATTTACTTGCTTGACGAAATTTATAAACAATCCGTTAATAATTTAACCTTTTTTATTGGCAACTATCTTTTTATGGGGGCGCCTTTACGCGTATCTTCAATCTCGTAAATGGACAATTTTATAGTTTCTGCACGCAAGTACAGGCCACAGCACTTTAACACTGTTGTAGGACAGAGTCACATCACCAACACATTAAAGAACGCGATCAGCAACGGGCAGCTGGCTCAGGCTTACCTTTTCTGTGGTCCCAGAGGGGTAGGTAAAACAACCTGTGCGCGCATCTTTGCAAAAACCATTAACTGTACCAATGTAAGTGCTGAGGGCGAGTCATGCGATCAGTGTGAAAGCTGTCTTTCGTTTAATAGCGGTGCCTCGCTGAACGTATATGAGCTGGACGCTGCATCAAACAACTCAGTTGATGACATCCGTAACCTGGTTGACCAGGTTCGTTTCGCCCCTCAGCTGGGCGATTATAAAGTGTACATCATTGATGAGGTGCACATGCTGAGCACCTCCGCTTTTAATGCTTTTCTGAAAACCCTTGAAGAGCCACCCAGGCATGCCAAATTTATCCTAGCAACCACTGAAAAACACAAAATCCTTCCAACCATACTGTCACGCTGCCAGGTTTTCAACTTCAACCGTATAAAGGCCGAAGACATCAGCAACCATTTGGCTTATATGGCAGAAAAGGAAGAAGTGTCATTTGAACCTGAAGCACTGCACATCATAGCCCAGAAGGCTGATGGCGGACTGCGGGATGCCTGCTCGATCTTCGACCAGATGGTAGCTTTTACGGGAAACAATCTCACCTACAAACAGGTGGTTGAGAACCTTCATGTGCTTGACTACGACCACTATTTCGGGCTGGTAGACGCTTTTCTGGCGCAAGACCTTCCGAAGGTGATGCTTGCCTTCAACGACATCCTTACAAAAGGTTTTGACGGACACAATTTTATTCTGGGTCTTGGCGAACACATGCGTAATTTGCTTGTGAGCAAAGATCCGCAAACGATCAACCTTCTTGAGGTAAGCAATAATCTCAAGAGCCGCTATGCCGAGCAATCAAAAGCTTGTGACCAGCATTTTTTACTGCGCTCATTATCGCTGATCAGCAAAACTGATGTTAACTATAAAAGTGCGCGGAATCAAAGGCTTCTGGTTGAGATGACCCTCATGCAGCTTTGTTTCCTCAACAGCACTGAGGCAGAAAAAAAAAACGATGAACCTGTCTCAACCCAGCCATCGTCAGTAAAAAAAGATAGTGGCACCACTGCAATAACTCCTGTTGGTGCTGAAGAGGTAAAACTTGCCACGCGCCCCACGGTACCATTTGAACAGTTAAGGATCAGGTCCGCCTTCAGTTTGCAGGATGCCGGGGCAAAACAAACTACGACCACCGCAGAGGTTAATACAGAGGTTGCAGAAAAGCCGGTAAGAGAATTCAACAGAGTTTACACGCTTGAAGAGGTGGAGGCCTTTGTGCAGAAATATGCTCAGGAAAAACTTCAATCCGGTTCACGGCAGATAGGAACCATTTTTAAAACGGCAGGCCTTGAATTGTCGTCAGACCTCTTGTACCTCACCATACAAAATGAAGCGCAGAAAGAGCAGCTTTCAGGCATCAGACAAGAATTTGTTGACCAGCTGAGGGCCACGCTGGGTAATAACAGGATCAACCTTGAGATAAGGATCTCGGTAGCTGAAGTTCAGGCCCGGGCATTCAAACCCCATGACATTTTTAAGGCCATGAGCGAGAAAAATCCGGCTTTAATGGAACTTAAAAAGCGCTTCGATCTGGAAATAGATTACTAAATTTAACCTCCCAACCACATTTTCATGAACCATTTTTTAGTGCCCGCACTTTGCGCCTTGTTGTTTACAGGCGGCAGTATTACCGGACAACAACGCAGCACAGGGCCAGGCAACGCCGTTCCTGCAGCTGAATCAAATCAAACATTCGATTTCGAATCAGCGGTGAACGATCCGCTGAACGCGCGCATATACACATTGAGTAACGGGCTAAAGGTTTATCTTTCTGTTTTTAAGAATGCGCCCCGTATCCAAACCTATATTGCGGTAAAGGCCGGCAGCAAGAATGATCCAGCCAATGCCACCGGCCTTGCCCATTATCTTGAACACATGGTATTTAAAGGAACCGATAAATACGGCACAAAGGATTTTGAAAAAGAAAACGCGGAGATAAAAAAAATAGAAGCCTTGTACGAGGTATACCGGTCTACCGGTGATGATGTTGAGCGGAAAAAGATCTACAGAAAGATCGACAGTATAAGCGGTGTTGCAGCGAAGTACGCAATCGCCAACGAGTACGATAAGATGCTGGCGGGCATAGGCGCTGATGGCACTAACGCTTACACATCGTTTGATCAGACTGTTTATGTGAACGATATACCTTCAAACCAGATTGACAATTGGCTTAAAATTGAAGCGGAACGTTTCAGGAAACCTGTGTTGCGTCTTTTCCACACTGAACTTGAGGCTGTGTATGAGGAAAAAAATCGCAGTCTGGACAGTGACAACAACAAGATCTGGGAAAGTCTGTTTGCCGCCTTATGGCAAAATCACACGTATGGAACTCAGACAACCATAGGCACCATTGAACATCTTAAAAACCCCTCTCTTGTAGAGATCAACAATTACTACAACAGGTATTATGTGCCCAATAACATGGCCATTGTAATGAGCGGAGATTTTGATCCGGATCAGGTGATGCGCAGCATACAGAAGAACTTCGGCACAATGCGTCCCCAGGTAGTTGAGACTTACAAATACACCGACGAAAAACCGATTAACAGCAGGATAGTTAAAGAGATACTGGGCCCCGACCCTGCCTCGGTAAGTATGGGCTGGCGTTTTAAGGGAGAAGGCACATCAGACGCCGATATGTGTACGCTTCTGTCAGGGGTATTGTATAATGGCACTGCCGGACTTTTTGATCTTGATCTGAATCAGGCGCAGAAGGTTCTCAGCAGCAGTTGTTTTTATTATGCGATGAAAGACTACGGATTCTTTGGGTGCAGCGGTGAGCCAAAAGAAGGACAAACCCTTGAAGAAGTTGAGCAACTGATGTTCTCACAGATAGAGAGGATCAGAAAGGGCGAATTTCCAGAGTGGTTACTTAACGCCGTGGTAACCGATCTTAAACTAAAAAAGACCAAAGAGCTTGAAAACAATGGCAGTCGTGCGGATAACATGCTCACTGCATTTGTTAATGACCTGAAGTGGCAGGACCATGTAAATACACTTGAGCGAATTTCTAAAATTACCAAAAACGACCTTGTGTCTTTTGCTGCCCGAAATTTCAGTCCTGAAAATTACGCTGTGGCCTACAAACGTACTGGCGAAGATAAATCTGTGGTAAAAGTTGAAAAGCCGGCCATCACTCCAGTTGAAGTTGACAGGGAAAACACTTCCGATTTTGTAAAAGAGATCGAAAATTCCGCACCTGCAGGTATTGAACCTGTATTTATCGATTATCAGAAAGACATATCGCGTTCAACACTGAAATCAGGCATTCCGCTGCTCTACAATAAAAATACCGAGAACAGGCTTTTTGAACTGTATTATCGTTTTAACATGGGCAGTAACAACAGCAGGGTGCTGCCTGTTGCGATAAAATACATCCCTTACCTCTCTACAAAAGACATGAGTGCGGCTCAGATCCAGCAGGAACTTTACAAACTCGGCTGCTCATTTAACGTTTATTGCGGCACCGAGAATGTATGGGTGAGTCTTTCGGGTCTGAGCGACAATTTTAACAAGGCCCAGCAGCTCTTCGAAAAAATGCTTGCGGAGCCTGTTGTGGAGGAAGAGGTCTTAAAAAATCTGGTAGCCGACATCATAAAAGAAAGAAGTGACAACAAATTGCAGAAACGGATCATCCTTCACAGCGCGCTTTCTAATTACGCACGGTACGGAGCTGTAAACCCCTTCTCATATGTTTTAAGCAACAAAGAGCTGACAGAACTCAGCACCAGGGAGATCCGCAGCCAGATCAGAGACCTGCTTTCGTATCAGCACCAGGTGCTCTATTATGGTCCGCAGGATCTGGCATCCCTTACCAAATTGATCAATACCAATCACAAAGTTCCGTCAAAACAAAAGGCTGTTCCTGCTCCCCGTGAATTTCCGGAACTCTCACTTGAAAAGAATGTTTACGTCGTTAACTACGACATGAAGCAGGCAGAGATAGTTATTCTTTCGAATGGCACTGATTACGATCCTGCAAAAGTGCCGCTGATCACTTTATACAACAATTATTTTGGGGGAGGCATGAGCAGTATCCTCTTTCAGGATCTGCGCGAATCGAAAGCCTTAGCCTATTCCACTTTCTCAAAATACAACCAGCCAAACAAACTTGGCAAAAAGTACTACAATTTCTCCTACATTGGTTCTCAATCCGACAAACTTGCTGAGGCCATGAAAGGACTCAGCGATCTTCTTAACGAAATGCCACGGGCGGAAAGCAGTTTTCTCGCCAGCAGGGAGATGATCCTTCAGGAGATGCGCACGCAAAGGATCACCAGGTCGCGGATTCTCTTCAATTATATTGAGGCACAGGAACTGGGCAATAAAAACGATATCAGAAAAGACATTTTTGAAAAAGTTCAGACCTATCAGTTCGAAGACATCAAACAATTTCACAACGAAAACATTCAATCAAAACCTTCCACCATTCTGGTATTGGGGAAAAAGGAAACCCTCGACACCGACGTTCTTTCTCAGTATGGCAGCGTTAAATTTCTTGATCTTGAGGAGATCTTCGGTTACTAACACAGCAGAACAGTTCACTTTTTATGGTTTCATTTGAAAATACCGAAAACGCTTTTAAAGCAAGGTCAGCCAGCGCACTTAACAGATCTTACTGGCTCTTTAAATTGATTGGAAATCCCGCGTTGGTAAAAATAGGCGCAACAATTGGTCCTTTGGCATTAAAACTAGGCTTAAAGCCTCTCATCCGTGCAACCATCTTTAAACAATTTGTGGGCGGCGAAACCATACACAATTGCCAGAAAGTTATAGCAGAGCTTCATAGCTACAATATTGGCACCATTTTAGATTATAGTGTTGAAGGAAAAGAAAGCGAAAATGATTTCGAACATTGCCTTGCCGAGACGCTTTCTACAATTGATTTGGCAAAAAACAATCCTGCCATCCCGTTCTGTGTGTTTAAAGTAACGGGGCTTGCCCGTTTTTCGCTGCTTGAAAAAGTAAGCGAAGGCTCCTCTCTTTCAGCCTCCGAAAATGAGGAGTGGCACCGGGTAAAAAAGAGAGTGCAAACCATTTGTGCCACAGCACGCGAAAACAATCAACCGATCTTTATTGATGCTGAAGAAAGCTGGATACAGCAAGCCATCGACGACCTCGCAGATGAGAACATGGCTGCCTGTAATCGTATGCAGGTAATTGTGTACAACACTTATCAGCTTTACCGAACCGACAGACTCGAATTTCTTAAGAGGTCAATTGAAAAAGCCCGTAGCGGCGGCTACCTTATTGGCGCCAAGCTGGTACGCGGAGCCTACATGGAAAAAGAAAGAAAACGAGCCCAGGAAAATGGCTATCCCTCACCAATACAACCCGACAAGGAAAGCAGCGACCGCGACTACGATGCCTCGTTGAAACTTTGTTTCAGCAATGCTGATATAGTTTCGATCTGCGCCGGTACACACAACGAACACAGCAGCCAGTATCTTGTAGAGTTGATGAAAACCGGCAACTTTTCTCCGTCCGACAGACGTTTTTATTTCTCGCAACTTTATGGCATGAGTGATCACATCAGCTATAACCTTTCACTAAATGGTTATAATGTCGCCAAATATGTCCCCTACGGCCCTGTAAAAGAAGTACTCCCCTACCTCATTCGCCGTGCGCAGGAAAACACCAGCGTAAAAGGACAGACCGGGAGAGAGCTGAATCTGATTACCAGGGAAAAAAGAAGACGAAAAAAAGAGAAGTGATCTTTTATCCCCTATTCATGCTCTTCAGTTGCCGGCGTTTTGGTTTCGGACGTAATTGTGAAACGGGATCAAAACCCGCTATTTTGTATTTTTAACCCAGCATGTACGCCTTCCTTAAAGATCCGCTTTTTAAACTGATACGTGAATGCACGGCAGAACTTAATGTTGACGCTTACGCAATTGGCGGATTTGTTCGCGATCACTTTTTGAAACGCAACAGTAAGGACATTGACATAGTTACCATCGGCAAAGGTATTGACCTGGCTATGGCACTTCACAAAAAATTTGGCAGCGAGGCTTCTATCTCCGTTTTTAAGAGTTTCGGAACCGCTCAGGTAAAATACCGTGATGTGGAAATTGAGTTTGTGGGAGCCCGTCGCGAAAGCTATAGCCGCGATTCACGCAAACCAATTGTTGAAGATGGAACTTTACAGGACGATCAGAACAGACGCGACTTCACCATTAACGCTCTTGCCATTGGGGTATCTGAAAAAAACTTCGGACAGCTGCTTGATCCCTTTGATGGAATTAAAGACCTTGAACTAAAGATCATCCGAACTCCGCTGGCACCGGGTATTACCTACAGCGATGATCCGCTGCGCATGATGCGTGCCATCCGCTTTGCCAGCCAGCTCAATTTCACGATCGAAGAAAAAAGTCTTGCCGCGATCGCCGAATTCCGCAACCGCATCAAAATTGTTTCACCTGAGAGGATCAGCGATGAATTAAACAAGATCATCCTTTCTCACAGGCCTTCCGTTGGCTTCAAATTACTTCACGATACAGGGCTGCTGCCGCTCATTTTTCCTGAAATGGCAAAACTGCATGGCACCGACACTGTGAACGGTCAGTCGCACAAAGACAACTTTTATCACACCCTTGAGGTGCTTGACAACGTAGCCAAAAAAAGTGATGACCTCTGGCTTCGATGGGCGGCCATTCTTCACGATATTGCAAAACCTGCAACAAAACGATTTGAACCAGGGCATGGTTTTACTTTTCACGGACATGAAGATAAAGGCGCCAGAATGGTACCGAAGATCTTTACCGCACTTAAACTTCCCCTCAACGAGAAGATGAAATATGTGCAGAAACTGGTTCTGCTGCACCTGCGTCCCATTGTGCTTTCCAGGTCAGAAGTCACCGATAGTGCTGTACGACGACTTCTTTTTGAGGCTGGCGACGACATTGACGATCTGATGATACTGTGCGAAAGCGACATCACCACAAAAAACCCCAGCAAGGTAAAACGTTACATGCAGAATTTTGAGGTGGTACGAGAAAAACTGGTAGAACTTGAGGAAAAAGACAGGCTAAGGAACTGGCAGCCTGTGATAAACGGGGAAGAGATCATGAGGTTATACAATTTGCCGCCGGGCCGGCCGGTTGGCGTACTGAAAAATGCGTTGCGCGAAGCAGTGCTCGATGGCCTCGTGCAAAACAATTATGAGAGCGCGAAAGCTTACCTCGACGATCAATTTTATAAAATGCAGGAGGCTTCCGGCAATGGGAAATGAAGTTCAGTTTAGATTATAACCCTGCACCTTCAGCTGAAAAATTCGGTTACAACAACCGGGCTATGCTTATTGGTTCCTGCTTTGCAGAGAATATAGGCGACATGCTAGTTAAACACCGTTTTGAAACTCTGGTAAATCCAGCCGGCATCCTATTTAATCCTTTGAGTATTGCAGATACGATCATGCGCGGCTTAAAGGGCACTGAACTGGCGGAACATTTTTTTGTAGAGCGGGAAGGTAAATTCCTGAGTTACGCACATCACAGTTCTGTGGCAGCCAATTCAAAAGAAGAACTTAAAAAAGTGATACGCTGGCTCGACCGCAGCACCAGTGAATTTTTGAAGCAGGGTGATTTTTTATTCATAACATTGGGAAGTGCCTTTGCGTACGTACTTTCTGAGCATTCAGTGCCGGTAGCTAACTGTCACAAACAACCTTCAGCATTCTTCCGTAAAGAATTGTTACCATTATCAGCAGTGGTGGAGGCGCTCGCAGAAACCATTTCACAGATTCAGGAGATTAATTCTGGTTTACAGGTAGTAATAAGCGTTTCGCCGGTGAAGTATCTTCGCGACGGGCTTGTAAACAACAACCGCAGCAAAGCCATTCTTTTGCTGGCCGCACACGAGCTGGCCGAAAAATTCAGTAATGTGCAGTATTTCCCGGCCTATGAACTTGTAACCGACGACCTGAGGGATTACCGCTTCTTTAAGGAAGATCTCGCTCACCCGAATAGTCAGGCGGTCAATTATGTCTGGGAAAAATTCGCTTCCACCTTCTTTTCCGAAAAAACACAGGAGATTGTAAAAGAGGTTCATAAGCTGAACCTGTTAATGGAGCACCGTCTTTTACACAACGATGCTGCGGCCCGCGCAAAGCATCTGGCCATAATTACACAACTGCAGGATAAGATAACACAACTTGAACCTCACATCCGCTTCTGAGGCCGGCACCACATTGGCTTGTTAACATCCCGATAAAAGGCCTAATTTTGCAGACTAATTTCAAAATTATGTATCGTACGCATACCTGTGGTGAATTAAGGATCTCAGATGTAGGAACAACCGTTACCCTTTGTGGCTGGGTGCAGAAAAGCCGCAAATTGGGTGGAGCTACTTTTATTGACCTGCGCGACAGATATGGTATTACCCAGCTGGCCGTTTTGGCCACTGAAGACAGTATAAACAGTCCCGAAATTGATTCACTCACTCGTGAAACAGTAATTCAGGTTGAAGGGACCGTAATTGAAAGGGAAAGCAAGAACAGAAACCTTCCCACCGGCGAGATCGAAATAAAACTTCACGGCATTAAAGTTTTGAGCCGTGCCGGCACGCCTCCTTTTACCATTGAAGACGAAACCGATGGAGGCGACGAGTTGCGCATGAAGTACCGCTACCTGGACCTGCGCAGGGGCATTGTAAGAAAGAACCTGGAGCTGCGTCACCGGCTTGCGCTTGAAACCAGAAAATTTCTCGATCAGCAGGCATTTCTGGAAGTGGAAACTCCTGTACTGATCAAATCCACTCCTGAAGGCGCCCGCGACTTTGTGGTACCAAGTCGTATGAATCCCGGTCAGTTTTATGCGCTTCCGCAAAGTCCGCAAACCTTTAAACAGCTGCTGATGGTAAGCGGCTTCGATCGTTATTATCAGATTGTAAAGTGTTTTCGCGATGAGGACCTCCGCGCCGACAGGCAGCCAGAATTTACTCAGATCGACTGCGAGATGTCGTTTGTGGAACAGGAAGATGTGCTGCAGACTTTTGAGTCTCTCGTGCGGCATCTCTTTAAAACAGTTAAAGGCGTTGAAATTGAAAAGATGCCACGCATGCCTTATGCAGAAGCCATGAAATATTACGGGAACGACAAACCCGATACCCGTTTTGAAATGAAACTGGTTGACCTTACCGGAGTGGTAAGAGGCAAAGACTTTAAGGTGTTTGATGAGGCAGAAGTAATACTTGCAATAAGCGCTCCAGGCGCCTCTGACTATAGCCGGAAGCAAATAGATGAATTAACGGGGTGGGTGAAACGTCCGCAGATTGGCGCAAGTGGATTGGTTTACGCAAGAGTGAATACTGATGGCACCGTGAAGTCGAGCGTTGATAAATTTTATAACGAAACTGAATTAAAGAAGTGGGCAGAGGCTTGTAACTCAGCTCCCGGCGACCTGATACTTGTTCTGGCAGGTAAGGAGGAAAAAACACGTAAGGCTGTTAGCGAATTAAGACTTGAAATGGGCAGCAGGCTCGGCTTGCGCGACAAAACAAAATTTTCCTGCCTGTGGGTAACCGATTTTCCGTTACTGGAATGGAATGAGGGCGACCCAAACCTGCTGGCTTCTCTTGCAGGAAGATGGCATGCCAAACACCATCCATTTACAAGTCCAAAACCCGACGACATTGCTCTGCTGAAAGAAAATCCCGGCGCTGTTCGTGCCAACGCTTACGACATGGTAATCAATGGTGTTGAAGTGGGAGGGGGAAGTATCCGGATACATGACAGGGAGCTGCAGGCACAAATGTTCAATATACTGGGTTTTACAGCAGAAGAGGCGCAAAAACAGTTTGGATTTCTGATGAATGCTTTTGAGTACGGCGCTCCACCGCATGGCGGTATTGCGTTTGGTTTCGACCGACTCTGCGCTTTGTTTGGAGGCGCGGATAGTATTCGCGACTTTATTGCTTTCCCGAAAAATAATTCGGGAAGAGATGTGATGATCGACGCGCCATCGGAGATAAGCCTGGAGCAGCTGAATGAGCTGGCGATAAAAAAAGCTTAATTCATTTCTTCAGCAGCGCTCCCTTAACGTTTTACCAGGTCAAGCACCCGCTCGGGCGGCCTGCCGATCACAGCTTTGCTGCCTGTGATCAGAATCGGTCTTTCTATCAGTCGGGGATTTTTTGATAGTACTCTGATCCACTCCGCATTGGTGAGTTTTACTTCGCTGTACTGCTCCTGATAAAGCGCCTCTTTTTTTCTTACGATATCTATGGCCTTCAGTCCCAGCTTTTGCAGCAACTCCTTTAATTCCTTTTGAGTGGGTGGTTCGTTTAGATAATCGCGCACCTCAAAACGACAATTTTCTTTTTCCAGTAACTGTTTGGCGGTTCTGCTGGTACTGCAGGAAGCATTGTGAAATAAGATCATACCCGGGTATCTTGTATCTGATGAAACATGTCGTTAAAACGGTTCCGAGTTTTGCTGATAAACTCCTCGTTGATCCTTGCCTTTAATCCTGCGAGGTTTACCACTTCATCGGTGGTGAATTTAAAACACTGCTCCATCATTCCCGCTTCAAATTTCACCATAAACTTATCGTTCATTTGAAAAATGCTGATGGTCATACTTTCGTGAGGAATGGTATCAATTATCCGCATCTTTACTGAAAGCCTTCTTAAAATTGAACATGTTCTTTATTACGCCTATCGGACTTACATTTCTGTCGCCATCTTCATGGATACGGCTCTGAATAGCGTGGGCCAGTAACACAAAATGCTCCTTTTTTGCTTTTTTCAGAGCCAGCTCAGCTTTATCATCGCCATTTACAATATTTGCGCAGGCTGCCCAGTCGTACGCTCTTATCTCAAAAAGAAACCTGAAGGCCTTGCCATCGTCCCAGATCGAATTTACAAAGGCCGCAAGCTCAACATATTTGTTGTCCAGCAGATATTTAAATGCTCTTTTATCGTCTCTGATTGCATCCAGCACTGCAACCAGTTCCTTGTAGCCGTGGTTCATAAGCCAGTTAAAGGAGGCGGTATCTTTCATCACATGGCGCGTAAGATGATGAATGGCTTCTGCCGGATACTTTTTCATACCACTAAATTACACAAATCACACTGCTGCCGCTTCCACAACATACGTTTTTTATGAAACTTAACACGCTAACGTGTGGTATTTGCACCAGCTAAGGCGACACGCGCGAAGCCTCTCTGCCGATGGGGGTGCGCTATTTCAACAGATCGCGCGCTATCACCAGTTTCTGTATTTCGCTGGTGCCTTCACCAATTGTGCAAAGCTTGCTGTCGCGATAAAATTTTTCTACAGGAAAATCTTTGGTATAACCATAGCCGCCAAAGATCTGCACAGCTTCGGTACTAACCTTTACCGCCACTTCACTGGCATAATATTTTGCAAAAGCGCTCTGCCTTGTTACTTTCTCACCTCTGTTTTTCAGATCAGCCGCCTGCATCGTAAGTAATTCCGCGGCTTCAAATTCTGTGGCCATATCAGCCAGTTTAAATGCTATTCCCTGAAAGTTGGCGATAGGCTGGCCAAACTGCTGTCTTTCTTTCGCATATTTAATGCTCGCGTTTAAGGCGCCTTTTGCGATGCCAAGGCTTAAAGCTGCAATGCTAATCCTTCCTCCATCGAGCACTTTCATGGCCTGAACAAAACCATCACCCACCTCACCTATTACCTGCGACTTATGTACCCGGCAGTTCTCAAAGATCAGCTCAGCAGTTTCACTGGCCCTCATACCCAGTTTATTTTCTTTTTTTCCACCTTTAAAGCCCGGTGTCCCCCGCTCTACAATAAAGGCGGTTATTCCATGACTGTCGAGCAATTCACCAGTACGTGCAAGTACAACTGCAACGTTTCCCGAGATCCCGTGTGTGATCCAGTTTTTGGTGCCATTCAACACCCAGTGGTCTCCGTCTTTGGTTGCCACGCACTGCATACGCATTGCATCACTGCCTGTATTGGCTTCGGTAAGCCCCCATGCACCGATCCATTCAGCGGTGGCAAGTTTAGGCAGATATTTTTTCTTCTGCTCTTCATTGCCGAACTGAAGAATATGTCCTGAACAGAGACTGTTGTGAGCTGCCATGCTCAGCGCAATTGAGCCGCAAAAACTGCCCAGTTCAGTGATAGCTGTAACATACTCGGCATATCCGAAGCCTGAACCGCCATATTCCGCCGGGATCAGAACGCCCATCAAACCCAGCTCTCCGAGTTTTTTAAACACCTCAACCGGAAACTCCTGTTTTTCATCCCACTCCATTAGTTTTGGAAGGATGTGATCATTGCCAAATTTCCTGATCATCTCCGCAATCATTTGTTGGTTTTCGCTGCGGGCAAAACTCATCCCCGTTTCATTTAATACTGTGCCAGACATATTATGTTCTTTGTGTGATTGATTAATTTTTCTTTTCCCTGTAAAAATTCAAGACCAACTATAAAATTAAATCCACTTATTGATGCCCCTGCTTCTTTCACCAGGTTTGCAGTCGCTTCAGCCGTCCCGCCGGTTGCCAGCAGATCGTCGTGGATCAAGACTTTCCATCCTTTTTTGATTGCGTCCTCGTGCATTTCAATCTTTGAATTACCATACTCCAGCGCGTATTCAACACTTATGGTACGGTTTGGCAGCTTACCGGCCTTACGAACCAGCACAAAGGGTACACCCAGCTTGTTTGCCACGAGAAAACCAAACAGAAATCCTCTGCTTTCAATGCCAACAATAGCATCGGGCTTTTCGCCCAGGCGCTCAATAAACCCCTCGGCAATCTGAGTACAAAGCTGCTGATCGTAAAACAATGGTGTAATGTCTTTAAACACGATGCCGGGCTTCGGGAAATCAGGAACATCCCTGATCGCCTCCTTTATGTTCTGTTCGAGTCGCAATTCCTAAGATCAGCTAAACTTTTGGCCTTTACTTTACTTTGATCCCCGAAGCGATCAGTCGTATCTGTTTCTCGGGTCCTTTTATCTTTTCAATTTCCTCTGGTGATTTGCCGGCGTCCTCCGCATAATGTTTCAGGTCTTCCACGGATGTGGTTTTTACGAAGGCCCTGCCCTCAAGAAGAACGTTTTTGCCGACAAGATCTGTGGGCACAAAAAAACCATAATCCTGCATTTTTACAAATGCTTCTGTACTGTCATTCACCTGCATGGTCATCCAGCAACCTTTTGCCTTACAAACATCCAGTACCTTGCCTTCGACTTTTACCGCTACTGTGTCACTACCCTTTAACTGTTCGGGCAGCTTATTGATAGTGGTCGCGTTTGCGGCAGTTACATCCTTGCCATAAACCGAGCCTTTTTTTGCTTTTCCGGAAGGAGGCTGGCTAAA
>JAEZDS010000196.1 GCA_023433205.1 Bacteroidota bacterium | reverse complement strand
TTCTGCTTGCGCACAGGCTCGCTCAAACGTCCACAGGACGTTTGCCGGGGCCCGGCGGCAGTGCGCAAAACGTTCGCTGCTGACGAAATCCAAAAAAATCATAACCACATTGCGTTTTATTTTTACTATCAATTTATCGCCTTGCGGTCCTTTCTTCATGCGCAGCCTTGTCCGCTAACCATTTCGCCTACTGCTTATTCTGTTTGTTCCGGTTACCAAGCTACCCTTACAGCATTAGGCGCTACCTCATACACATGGACCAGTTCCGCGTGAACGGCGCCAGTGATGGTCCAGTTAGTTGCAATGGTAATAAAGCAACAATCTATCCCTCCGGTAGTACCATTTTCACTGCTACTGTGCTCGATGCGCAAGACTGTGTTTCTTTCCCGGCAACTGACTCAGTCACTGTAAGCCCCTGCACGGAAATCCCGGACGAGGAGAATGGCTTAGTCGCTTTTTTCCCAAACCCTTTCTGTGATCACCTGGACATTATAGCCAGAAACGCCACACTAATAACGGTTACTGATGCTTTGCAAGGAATTGTGGGTCATGAGACCGGCTTCAGAGACTGCATTACGTGTTGATACAGGATCGTTAGGGCAGGGTATCTATTTTGTTATCATGACTGACAGCGCGCACAGTAATTCAATGGCGAAGCTCATAAAAAATTAATCCAGGTGCCTAGAGCAAAAGTGATTGCGGGCCCACGAACTGTGACTTCACATTTCAATAAAGCCAAAAATTTGAAAACACATCTCATTCTGAACAAACGGACAAGAAACTCTTGATCTCAGAAGACCAATAAAATGCCTGGTAATGGCATGCCGCACAATTATACATCATATAACAGCGGCATCAATCGCCAATTTATTTAAGCTGTCCGAATTCCTTCCCCGATACATTCTGTCAGATTTCGCGCCTGAAACAGACCTCTTGCATATAGAAAACCGGAGTTCGCAGAACTTATTTTCCCAAAAACAAAAAATCGTACACTTTTGAACAGATATTTTTCACACCTTTTTACCATGAAAACACCTGTTCTGATTCTCACTCAAGTCATATACTGGATCTTTACCATTTTATCGATCCCGTACATGTTTAGTATTTCATTTTGGGTTCTCACACACAGCATCCAACACCCTAACCCCGGGCCCAAAGAACAATACTCGCTAGAAATTGACTGGCCTGCCCTCCTGATCTTCACGGTGGTTGGTGCATGCATTTTCTATGCTTCTTACGTTTCTCTCAAGTACTTTATAAAACAACCGATTCGTTTTATCTGGATAGTGCTGTTCTATGTATTTTGCACGCTTATGATCTCCTTGCCCGCAGAACTTGTATCACAGCATGCAGCAACAAAACTTGGTCCAATACTATATTTTAATGTCTGCGGTTTTTTATTCAGAGCTTGTGTAGAGTGGTTTAAGGATACAAAGGCACGAGCTGCACTTGAAAAAGACAGGAAAGCCAGTCAGCTTGAATTACTTAAAGCCAAGCTCGACCCTCATTTTCTTTTCAGCAACTTAAATAACATTGATGCTTTTATACAGGAGGATCCTGCACGTGCTTCTGAATACTTAAAAAAGCTCTCTGAGATCCTGAGATTTATGCTGTATGAGACCGCGACAGAAAAAATCCCCCTAAATGAAGAAATATCTTACATTGAGAAATACATTGATCTGCAGAAGATCAGAACAGCTAATCTCAGCTATGTAAAACTTGAAATTAAGGGTGATGCGACAAATAAAAAAATATCCCCAATGATCCTTATCCATTTTATTGAAAATGCCTTTAAGTATGCAACAAATAAAAAGGTAGAGGCGGCGATTGTTATTAGGTTAGATATAGCAGGTAAACACCTGTCGTTTTATTGTAAAAATCATACAGGTCCTGTGCATCAAAATGTACCTGCAAAAAGCGGACTGGGCGTTCAACTATTAAAACAAAAGCTGGACCTGATATATAATAAAGACTACAAGCTCGTAACCAAAGAGGAAAACAATTGGTACCTTGTACACCTCGATATTCAGTTAGATGAAAATTAATTGCATTATTGTAGAAGATGAACCTCTTGCCTTAAAACGTACCGAATCGTACGTTGGCAAGATCCCCTATCTTAATCTGTTAAAGTCGTTCGACAATGGTTTCGAAGCCCTGGGATTTCTGAAACAACAGCAAGTTGATCTTCTTTTTTTAGACATCAACATGGATGAGCTTACCGGCTTGCAGTTGCTGGAATCTCTGGAGAAAAAACCCGCTGTAATTATTACCACCGCTCACAATGATTATGCATTAAAAGGATACGAACTAAATGTGACCGATTACCTGCTAAAACCATTTGGCATTGAAAGACTTATACAGGCAGTTGAAAAGGTGTTTTTACAGTTACGTAAACCGGTTCAGGAAGACCGCGAATTTTTCTTTGTAAAGTCTGACTACAAAATAGAAAAGATCGCGTTTCAGGACATCTTTTACATTGAAGGCATGAGGGATTACCGCTGCATTCAAATGAAGGAGAGAAGAATTCTTACGTCACAAACATTTTCTGATCTTGAATCAGATCTGCCCCAGGCGAAATTCTGCAGGGTGCATAAGTCCTACATGATCGCATTGGATAAAATAGAACTCGTTGAACGTAATCGTATAAAAATAAAAGATAAATATATTCCAATAAGTGACACTTATAAAGACCACTTCTATACCGCGATCGGATTTGAGACAGCAGGGAAAAAGAAAGATCTTTTAAGTTAATATTGATCCGCCGCCAGCTTTGTGCTGCTCATGCGCACGAGTAATTCGTTCACCAAAATGCTGAACATGTACCATTAATATTCAGCCGCTCTTCCCTCCTGATTGCAAGAGTTCTCTCAGCCTGATCCACTTATCAACCAAAACGGCTGCCAGCACGATATAAACAAAAAAGATCACCGGCCCAGAGTTGTGTAGAAGGGATCTGAACTGGTAACTGTCTGCCACCGGTAGAGCAGGTATAAGAGTTGTTTCTGCCTCCTGCGGCTCAGTGAGCAGTACGCCCAGGGTAATACAAAGCAAAAACAGAAAACATATAAAGCCTACCACATACTTGTTAAGATAGCGGCGGTGATTTGCCTCTGCTTTTTCTACACGCACCGCTTCCATTACGCGGGAGGTAAATTCTACATGAGGCGTCTGAAGCTCCAGACCCTGAAGTTCGGTGTGCAGCTTTTTTATTTCGTCAAAGATGGTCCTGTACGTTTGGTCGTTTAATAACTGTTCTTCCAGCAGCTTTCTTTTATCAGCACTCAGTTTTCCATCCAAATATTCCCAGATCAAAACTTCAATATCTTCCTTATTTTCCATTTTTTTCAGGCTAAATAGTCATTATAAGTTCCTGTCAACATTTCCTTAAGCTTTTGTCGTCCGCGAAAAAGCTTCACTTTTACATTTGAAACACTTAAACCTGTAATAGCGGCGATCTCGTTAACTGATTGCTCTGACTGGTAAAACAAAGTAAGAATTTGTCGTTCCTCAGCAGCCATTCTGAGCAGTGCCCGTTCCAGAGCTTGTGCTCGTGTGCGCTGGTCAAGGTCGGCTCCGGCGTCTGAATATTCTGAGTTGTTGTCGCTCATTTTCTGAAGGGCTTCATCTCCCGGCAAAAGATTGTTGTTTCTGTTCCTGCGCAGATAAGAGATACAGGTGGTATTTACAATGGTATATAGCCAGGTGCTGAATCTGCTTCTGCCTTCGAAACCAGAAAGAGAACGATAAGCCTTCAGAAAAACATCCTGCGACAGCTCCTCTGCCACCTCCCTGTTATTTATGTACCGCCTCACTAATGTAAAAACATAAGCTTTATACCGATTTACCAGCAGTTCAAAGGCAACATGACTTCCCGCCCTGGCTGATTCAATAATTTTATCTTCTTCATTTGAGTGCTGCACCTTGTTTATCTTAGACGCCTGCGCGAGCGTGGGGGTTACATGAATTTTCAGGAAATGTAAGAATTTTTGTAACCAGGGCATTCCACATGTAGTCTTATGTATAGAAGGCAGTATTTTCTGCCGCAAAAAAAATAAAATACTAAAACCATGGTTGACATTCTTGTACCCATTTCGCTTTTTCTGATGATTTTTGGAATCATGTATCTGCGCTCACGTGAACGCCTTGCGATGATAGACAAGGGCATGAATCCAATAGTAAACGATGGCAGACCCCGTCCTTTTATAAATCTTAAATGGGGGCTGCTTCTAATTGGTGCGGGTGCAGGCCTTTTACTTGCTTACCTCCTCAATAGTTTTGTTTTTACACAGCCTGTATCAGGAAAGCACCTTAATCCGGTATTTCTGTATTTCGCGCTTATTGCCATTGGCGGCGGTCTTGGACTTTTTCTTTCGTACAGAATAGAAAAAAAGGAATGGCTTGATCAGCAGAGGCAGTCTTAAGAAGCAGTAAAGCCGTAATACCGCCAGCCCGGTTGGCTTATGTAACATCAGTTACCAAATTTCAAGTCTTTGTTCCCGAACTTTGTACCATGATTATCAGTGGCAAATACGCGGCCTCAAATTTTATTTATCAGCAGGGGATACAAATTGATCTTCAACGGGGACAGTTTAAAATGTTAAGATCGCTTTTTGGTTTCATACGATTAAAAGACGAGTGGAAGCCTCTGCCAAAAATTGCCTACGTCCTTGTATTCAAAACCTTTTATGTAAAATGCGAGCCCTGCGAACAGGACGACACCCACAGTGCTACCATGCAGGTGTCGCTGGTTTATAATAAAAACCGCAAACTAATTGTACACGAGGCAACAAACAAGGATGAGATCTTCTCCATTGCAGAAGCGCTGGCTTCACATTTACAGCTGAAGATCAGAGATGCGGCTACAAACAGGCGCGCGCCGAGGTGGGTGACTTGTGAGCTAACCAATACTTAGCCCTTTGGGCAGGGTGAAGATCGGCTAATTTTCTTCTACCCTCTTCCCTTTTTCAACACCTCAAAGTTACAGATGGCTGATTCGCCATTATGATCAAGCACTTCAAGTATGTGTTTGCCCCCGCTTGCGATCAATGGCATCTGGTGAAATTTTTGTGTACTGCCAATAAAGTCTCCGTCTACGTACCAGAATAAAGTAGCTGCTGCGTCTTTATGCGTTGCCTTTAAGATACATCGGCTTTTTGAGCCCGTTTCATCGGTAGGCACATAAACCTGAAAATTCTCGCGCGGATAAATGATCTCCAGACTATGATGGGGGTTAACGGAGCTGCAGCCGGCAAGGTAGGAAGGCAGGGGCTTGTACCATGCACAGCGCTGTCTGAAAAAATATTCCTGTACAGGGGCAGCCACAAACCAGGTACAGTGGCGCATCTCACTTACGGGATAACAATCGTCACTCACCCGGTGAGTTCCTTCCCTGTTCAGATGCACCAGCTTATGAAATGGGCATTCCCTGGTTATTTCCGCACCTTCCGGCACTTCCTCTGTAACAACATCGTCGCATATTTCTGAAGCACGGTAACCGCTCTTTCTGCATACTGAGATCTTCGCAAAATCGGCAGAGGGTCTCCTGAACCATTCCTTTTCTGAAAGCGTGTTGAAGATCGAAAACATCAATGGGGCGGCGGCGGCAGTTCCCGTGAGTTCAGGTCGCCCTTCTCCATCAGCGTTTCCTACCCACACCGCTACAGTGTACTTTCCATTTACCCCAACTGCCCAGGCATCTCTGAAACCAAAACTGGTGCCGGTTTTCCATGCCACAGGTGTTTTGGAAAGAAAAGCTCTCCATCCAACATAGTCCTGTGGGCGCAAAAGCTCGGTCATGGCTTTGAATGTAAAATATATAGAGGAAGCGCTTAAAAGATCGCTTTTCAAAGTCACTTTTGGTTTGTCCTGCACTACACTGGACATATAATGGAGAGAGCGGTAACTGTTCTGAGCATATTTCCTTTTTTCGTTTGAGTAATTTTTTAGTGCCCGTCCCATCGCAGCGTAAGCTGAGGCGATCTCCCAGAGACTGGCCTCTCCCCCTCCCAGAATCAGTGAAAGTCCATAATGGCCTGTAGTTTTGTTGAAGGTGGTAAATCCCAGTTGTTTAAGGCGTTGGTGAAAACGGCCTGTGCCATATTCCTGCAACATGCCTACCGCAGGCACATTGAGTGAGCGCGCCACCGCTTCGTTGGCCGGAACAAGTCCATCGTAAGCTAGACTATAGTTTTTTGGTCCGTAAGAACCTACCCGCATAGGCACATCCTCGCGTAAACTATTGGGCAGCAGCTTATGATCGCTGAGCATAAAGGCATAAAGGAAAGGCTTAAGGATGCTGCCTGTACTTCGCGGTGAGCTGATGACATCAACATAATTTTCGTGTTCATTTTTTTCTGAAAAACTATTACCCACATAGGCCAGCACTCTGCCACTTTCAGTTTCAGCTACCAGGGCGCAGGCATTAAAAACCTGGTTCAGTGACATTTGTTTTATGTGCGCATTCAGCAGTTCATTCGTCCTGATCTGCAGCTCTCTGCTTACAGTTGAATAAAATATTTTGCCTGCACCGTGCTGCACGATAGATCGGGCGAGCAGGTGCGGCGCTTCCTGTGGTATAGCGAATGCCCTGGGCGGAAGGTCTTCCATCACTGCCAGCTCGCAGGTAACAGAATCAATAATGCCGCCGGCACACAACTTTCGCAGCAGCCGGTCTCTCTTTTTCAGCAGCCGCTCCTGGTTCTTGCCAGGGTAGATGAGTGAGGGTGCGTTTGGCAAAACAGCCAGGGTAGCAGCCTCAGCCCAGGAGAGCTGATCTGGGGCACGACCAAAATATCGCCAGGCAGCTGCGGGTAACCCTACCACATTACCCCCAAAAGGCGCGTGACTGCAATACAGCCCAAGGATCTCAGACTTACTGTAGCTGCACTCGATCCTCAACGCTAAAAGCAGCTCAACACATTTCTGGTAAACGTTCCTGCTTTTATTGCCCCGAACCATACGCGACAACTGCATGGTTATGGTACTGCCTCCGCTTTTTATTTTCCCGGACTTGATGTTGGTGACAAGTGAACGGAAAAGCGATACAGGATTAACACCGGGATGATACCGGAAAAAGGCGTCTTCAAAATTCAGAATACACGCTTTTACTTTTTCCGGTACTGTGTCTAGTTCAGGAAAACGCCACTGACCATCATCTGCAATCCGCGCGGCCAGCAGAAGTCCATTTTTATCCAGCAAGACACTGCTCCGGGGAGTGGTGAATAATTGATCGGGTAACCATAGATAAAACAAGGCGATTGCCGGCACGAGTACCAGAAGCCGCCATCGCTTCTTCAAATAATTTCTCACCAGAATTCTACTATTCACTTTTTGTCATGGATTGGCTGCTGTTCTTTTTCACTTCGATCCACTGCCCTTTTGTTCTTGCAAAAACAGTGTTATCGTACATTGCTTCCACATTTATACCCGGGAGATAATACTTACCGGCATAACTTGCATTCACCATGAAACGAAACATTTTGGTTTGTGAACTGTGCAGGTCAAAATAAGTGAAGACCCTGTCATCACGAATATCCTGATAGGTGAAAGAGCCACTTTTCAGTGCTGATTCGTTGTCATCCAGCCTTGCATTGTGAATTTCCCAGCCTGATGGGATATAGTTACTAAGTGCAATATTCTTTATAGCGCCACGCTGACCCAGATTCTGTACCGTAACCGTAACCATCAGATTGGTGCCCTGCTCTATTTCAGCAGGGTCTATCTTATTACCTTTAACATCACTGTAAAACACCTCTGCCTTCAGCACCTCATTCCCTGCTTTCTCTTCGCCCACCGGAGGCTTACCCTTATTTATGTACCTTACAAACAAAGTACCACTGCCATTATTTTTTATTCTGAACTGGCCTTTTGTATTTCCTCTGTATTGAACCGGCACCTGATTTAGGTTTGCGGCACTTAAACTAACTTCGTTTCCATTCACAAAACACTTTGCCTGCAGGGGAGAAGAAGACCCATAAGCGGCAACAAAATCAGAAACAGCCATAAGTGCGAAGGCGGTTGACTGGGTGCTCATATACCTGCCTGATGAAAGGTTGTTGCATACAATTTTTAACTGAGCAAAGGCTTCAGATTTTCTCTTCAACAGACAAAGGGTTTTTAAAACAACCGACTGATCCCTTTCCGTTGAACCATAAGTATAGTCGTTTGTGCGATATGCGGGCATAGCGGGCGAGCTGCCTTCAATTATTTTCGATGCTTCACTTAATTGCCCTGCCTGCGCGTAAGCAGCAGCCAGCATCCATTTGGCCAGATTGGAAAGCTCTCTGCTTTCACGGAGCCTGTTCATTGCTCCCATTACCGGCGCATTGGCAAGTGCCAGTACATAAAGTCTGTATGCCTGTAACTGGTCGCCGCTGTACAGGCGCTGCCGAGACACGTCGAAATTCTGCGCGGCTTGCTGCTGAAAACTGATCCAGTTCTTCTTAAGGTTAGCAGGAAGAGAGAAGCCTTTTTTTTCGGCCTCCAGAAAAAAATGACCGGCATAGGTAGTGCCCCAGTCGCTGTGTTCTGAAAGGCCGGGCCAATACGAAAATGCACCGGAAGGCAACTGAAACTGACGTAAGGCCAGGAGGGCTGCCTTTACATTTGTCTCTACATTATTTTTCATTTCCGGTGTAAGATCAACTAGTGTCGGAAGATTAAGCTGGGCGAATGCCTTAGAACTCGTTTGTTCAATGCAGCCATGTGGGAAACCCATCAGGTAGCGCAGCCGCTCTTCGAGATTTACCGGGGGAATTGTTGATAGTTCGAGCATTCCGCTATTGGTGCCGGCAACTCCCACGGGCTCGTAATTCTCTTCAAGTGTTTGCCCTGCTTCCACAACGTAATCTTTTCCTTCCGTGACAAATGGATTTGGATTTCTCACATCCAGTTCCACCTCGTAACGGGCTTCATGGCCTCCACCTGAGGCACTAATAAGCACTTTAGCAATGCCGGTTTGCTGCCCCACTCTGAGCTCAAAGGCCACAAGACTTTCCTCATCTTTTTTCACCTGCAGGCTTTTTGCATTTCCACCGTTTACCTGAAGCATACCGTTCACTTCCACCTTCACCTGAGCCGACCCTATGTTCTTTTCTCCCCCGAACACTGATACAGGCAAGGTTACCTGTTCGCCCACACTTAACACACGGGGTAAAGTAGCCAGCACCATCAGAGGCGCTTTAACTTTACTGCTTTTTTCTGCAAACCCGTATGCGCCTTTATCCCCTGCTATCAGCATTGTTCGAACGGCGCCGACGTACATGGGCATCTTGAACGTTATTGATTTTTTCTCGGCCTCGTTTAAAAAATAAGGCCCGAAAAATTTCACCATGGGTTTAAAGCGGTTTGCTTTTGCAGCGTCGTTATTGATCTCGCTGCCATCCCCACCAATACTAAGTATGCGTTCGAGCTCGGCACCAAAGGCGCCAATAACGTTGTCGTAAAGATCCCAGGTTTTTACTCCCAGTGCTTCCCGCGCATAAAAATGTTTATGTGGATCGGGAGTTTTAAAGCGGGTAATATCCAGCAGCCCCTCATCTACTACCGCCAGTGTAAAGGCCATCTTTTTTCCTTTAGCTTCGCTCACTGTGATAGTTGTGTTTTTTTCCGGTTCAAGCACATCGGGCATTAAAAGTTGAGGTTGAAGTCGTGTGCCGGGATCATCAACAACTACCGGGGCAACCCCGTAAAGCCGAACAGGAAGATCGTTAGTGCGTGCGTGCGGCTGCAATAAAGAAACATGCACATAAACGTTTGGCGCCATCTGTGGAGTGACCTTAAATTTGTATACAGAATTATTCTCTTCTGTCTCCAGCCAATGCGCCTCCATCACGCGACTGCCATTTTCAATTGTTATCAGCGCTCTTCCGCTTTTTGGTGTGGGGATCATCACCTTCACCTCTTCGCCAATTGTATAACCGGGTTTATCTGTAGAAAAACTCAGCATGTTTGAGAGTATGCGGCTGTCCTGTTTTCCATCATTTCTTTCCATCCAGTTGGCCCAGTCAAAATAAGCGATGGCGCTGCTCGCGTGCCCGCCTTTTACATCAACCACCCTGAGCAGATAACGACCCCAGCCCTCGTCGGGGCGGTTCACTGTAACAGTGGCTTTTCCATTATGGGTAGAAAAATGCTCCACTTTAACCGGACGGTGGTACTCATCTGTTGCGTAGTTAGCCAGTTCGCCCTCATACTGGTCCCACCACCTGCGCCATTCGAGTTTATACAACTCAAATTTCATGTCAGCCACCGAAACAGGCTTTCCCTTTGAATCAACGGTAGCTATCTCAATTTTATGATCTCTTCCGGTGAAAAGTATTCCGCTGTTTTTTTCTCCTTCTGGCACACGCATACCAACATACCGGCTAAAGGGTGAATAGGGAATACTATAACGATCTACACTAAAAGCGCCGCCAGGCTCAAACACGTTTGTCTGAAATGCAGCCTTCAGCATACCGGGTGCGGTGGTCTTTATGTCGAAGTTCAGGGGAATACTCGCTTTACCCTCCTGATCAACTTTCCCGTCATACACCACAATCTGCTGCGCCTCAAAATTTACGGTGCGATCATCGAAAATATAATTCGGATAACCTGCAAAGGTGGTGGTTTTGGCACTAAGACTTACCCCCATTTTTACGGGCAGCTCTCTGGCAACAGCACCGGTAAGCCACTCTGTGTGCAGGCGTACACTCGCTGATGCAGCTGCCTCAATTATTTCATCCTGGCCAAAATCAAGATTGATCTTTAAACGGTTAGGCATGATGGTTTCGATCCGTACAAGCTTGCTGAATTTCGCAGGTCCAACTTTAACTTCCGCGTTCCACACACCTGTGGGAGCTGACATGTCAGTGACTGTTGTAAAATTATAGAAGCCGTTCACCTGCTGAGAAGTGCTGATACGTTTATAAAGCTGGCCCTGCGGATTGTAAAGAGAAAAAGTGACGGGATGATTGGCAGGAATTGTTGAAAGTTTATCCTCGAGAATAAAATTCAGAAACAGCGAATCTCCAGGTCGCCACACTCCGCGTTCGCCATAAATAAAACCTTTTACGCCTTTGCTGATAGCCGCACCGGAAACGTCATACATGCTAAGTGATAAAGTACTGCCTTCGTCAAACCGCAGATAACTCACCTGCTTGTTTTTTCTGGCAACCAGAAATGCGGGCTGTCCTGCAACTGCCATAAACCAGGTTCCCTCGCTACCAGTGCTGCCTTTGTGAAGGAGCTGCTTCTGATAGTCGTAGATCTCGATTTCAACATCATTCAGTGGTTGAGCGCTTACAAGATCATTGGCCACCACCAGCACTGTTCCGTCGTTGCCTTTTTTGAGTGTGAGACCTATATCGGAAGCAAGAATATTGCGGGTGACTGTTCTTTCCGAACTCAGATAGTATGAACTTTTACAGGGATCCTTCCTTTCGCTCCAGTTGAATCCTTCTCCGTATTCGTCACCATAATAATCGTAGTCGTTATAGCTGTTAAAATAGGAAACTTCACCCTCCTCGTCCACCTCTTCCATCTCAAACTTTTCATCGAATGAATTACCCAGGCAGGCATAGGTGCTGTATGACTTTTTAAAAGAGAGACTCACCCTGTAAATAGCACCGCGCTCAGCTTTAAAAAGTTCGCTGAGATCAAGCGCAGATCTTTTCCATACGCTGTAATCGGCCGGGTTGTTGATGCCAAGGATGATCCGTTTTTTAAGGACTTTCTTTCCCACCTGACTGAGCTGGTAGCTGCCGTTAAAACTGTTGTTCTGAAAAAACTGCAGCACATTGTTCTCATAGATCTTTACAATGGTAACATCAACAGCTTTGAGATTCACAGTTTCGAAAGGAAGGTACAAGCCGTTAGTGGATGGAAGGATGTTGCCCTGTCCTGCAAAACGAACCGCGGGATCGGCCTCACTGAATACAATACTGTGTTCACTGGCTTGCGGCAGTGACTGGCCTTTGGCATCCCTTACACCGGCGTCCACCTTCAGGATGTGCGTACCGGTTTTTACATTGCCCGGATAAACAAGTACCTGATTGGCACTTACAATAAATTTCATCTCGCGCAGGTTTCTTATGCTGATCAAACCCTCAAGAGACCGATCGGCATTGAGCGGATTGGAAAAATTGAGCAGAACGTAAGGATCATTCTCTGGGATTACCTTAACTCTTATAAGTTTGAACTGGCCTCTGGCTGGAACCTGAAACTCATGTGTAACCGTTGATTTTACCTGAACAGGTGCGCCGTCGCAGCTAAGCCTGAGTGTTGCATCTTTCCCCTCTCTACGCTTAATGCTGTCAATAAGAAATTGGTGTTTTGTGCCGTCCCCGTCATGCACCCATTTCACCTGTACAGGTCTTTCATCAAGAGAAACCACCAAAGTTCTTTCAAGGTTGTTATTGTCAGCAACATCGGCCGTACTTATGTTTCCACTCAAACTGTAATAGTCAAAATCATTTGAATGCATGCTCTTCAGGTCGCCGGCCACCAGCTGCAGACTTTGTTCAATGATCTGGAAGCGGAATTCAAACTCCTCCAGTTCATCTTTAACATCCATCAGTTTGTTGAGGTGAAAAGTGGCTTTGTAAACCTGCCCGTTTTGAAGAGGTTTATCCGGCAGGAATTCCAGTGTCTGCCCGTCGCGCCATACTGTCCGTCCTTTGATTGAAGGCTCAAATGAAAAATATTTTGTACTGAGTGGCTCGTTGAGCGCCGCACCATCCGAAGATTCTACTGCCAGCCGAATCTTTACCGATGAATTGCTTTTAATGTACCCTGAGGTAAAAGAGTTGATGTAGGCAGCAAAGTCGGGGTCGATCGGAGACCGCGCTCCTGCTGCGGTGTGGGCTTTATTGCCTTTATTTCCTGAAAATTGAAAATAGAAAAGGGCAGCTGCTGCAATGGCAACCAGGGCCAGCAGTATCCATTGGGTATTTTTTTTAAGCATGCGTGATTTGAATGTGCTTAAAAATAAAGTTTTAAGTAACCAGCTTTTGTGAAGTTGTTAACAGGGGTTTGACTGTATCCTGATACTGGGAGTAGCCAATAGTATGGAGGCAAGGGCTGCTAGTAAGCTAACCACGGAGACACGGATTACACTGAGGGACACGGAGAGGGGGCAGCATACAAGGCGGCTGTGTTTACCAGCCTTCCCTACAGGACTGTTACCTATTTATGTTTTTTGTTGTTACCTACATTTGATCATTACGGGACCATGCCAAATAAAAACGCGAATTGCTGAAGGCCCTCATCTCAGCATGCCTACAATTCACAAACACTTTGCTGAATATCAAAAAGAGTCCCCCTATTTAGCGCAGGCTGAACAAGTCAAAGCAATGCGGGACAAAGTCCTTGCGAAGGTTTTTCAATTCGCGATCTCGGGGAATGTTAAGGCGGCGAGAGTCTTTCTAGAAGCGACCGGGGGGAATAGGTTCTCCACCTGCTCGGCAGAAGCAGCAGACTAACTACATTCAGATTAATAACTTGATGCTCAGTCAGGAACAAATCAATGCTTTACCGGAAAGCAGTCTGCGCCAACTGGAAAACATCTTAATGCCAAATCTGAAAGACTAAAATGGTTTCAAGAAATAAGCTACCTTAAACCCAAAATTATGCATCACATGGAGCAACGATTTGGGATTTTCAAAGCCAATGGTCCAGCAGTCCGTTATGGTGAGCACACCGGGAATTGCTTGGCTCAATTGAACATTGCAACCTTCGACACTGTCGAAGAGGCGGACAAGGCACTTCAAAGGGATTTTCCTGACATTAATGACTGCTACGTCTTGCCGATATACGAATATCGAAGGGGGTGATTGGGAGAAACCAGAGCCACTTAAAGCTAAACCTAAATAATTATCTTTGAATACGTGAGAGTAGACTTTCCAATTAAGGACAACATAATTACTTGGGCTATAGAAAGGGCAGGTTACCAGTTTATGGACTTTGTATTGAAGTTTCCACCTGTTAAAGATTGGCTGGAACACACGAAGAAACCCACGTTTAAACAACTTGAGGAGTTTTCAAATAAGGTGCACATTCCTTTCGGTTATTTGTTCTTAGATGAACCTCCGCTGGAGCAATTGCCTATTCCCTTTTATAGAACAGGAAAGGGCGAGACGCGTCAAGTTAGCATTAATGTTTATGACACAATTCTGTCACTCCAAAGACGGCAGGACTGGCTTGAGGAATACTTGGAAAGTGAAGATCAAGATATGGTGCCTTTTGTAGGCCGTTATAATGTTCACACTTCCGCAGAAACTATTATCAATGACATTAGAACTACGCTAGACCTCCCATTTGGGTGGACGAATAATTTTCCTAAGCATGAGGATGCCTTAAACTACTTAATCGGAAAAGTGGAATCATCAGGTATTGTAGTTGTATTCAATAGCGTTGTGGGAAACAACAATACAAGAAAGATAGATGTTGAAGAATGTAGGGGGTTTATACTTATTGGAAAGTACGCTCCTTTTATGTTTGTAAATGCAGCGGACAGCAAAAGCGCACAGTTGTTTACGGTCATGCATGAACTCGCC
>JAEZDS010000164.1 GCA_023433205.1 Bacteroidota bacterium | reverse complement strand
GCCATCTGTGCCTGTGAACGATGGCGACATTATTACAAGCCTTCGCCCGCTTGAGATGGACGAGATGGTGAGAACACTTGGATCAACAAACGACAATATACTTGTGGTAACTGAAAATCTCCGCAAGATCACCCACAACATCAGCAACCGCAACAGCTTCTGGCATTTGTTGTCTGACACCAACATGGCCTCCGACGTGCGTAACTCGGTCAGCGACCTCAGGCAGTCGAGCCGCAACACCGCTGAGTTCACCGGCGACCTTAAAATGGTTAGCGGCCACATCAAAGCCGGTAAAGGTATGGGTGCCGTGTTATATGATTCTGTAACCCCTGCCCGGCTTAAGAACGCTTCCATCAACCTTCAGGTAATGAGCGACAGCGCAAAACACCTCTCAGGCACCCTTACATCAATGATAAATGAGGTAAACAGCGGAAAGGGATCACTGGGCAAACTTGTCCGTGACAGTTCACTGATCCTTAACATCAACCGCAGTGTGATCAGTCTCGACAGCGCTGCCACCAATCTCGACCGTAACCTTGATGCACTGCAGTACAGCTGGCCTTTTAAAAAAGGTTTCAGAAAAATGAAATAGGTGTTTCCTCAGTGAAAACGCTTCAAAATACATGAAACTTGTACGCGTAAATATCGACACTCACATTGAGTATGTTGTGTATATGCTCAGAGATTGCCCCATCTGCAGAGCCGAGGGATTTCAGACCCTCAATCGTATTGAGGTGAACTGTAACGGACGAACACTTATTGCCTCTCTTAACATCATCAACAGCGGAATACTCTCCAACGGCGAGGCCGGACTATCTGAAAGCGCCTGGCAGGCTCTGGGCGCGCGTGAAGGCGATCACGCACGATTCTCGCACCCCACACCTGTTGACTCAATGAGGTTTGTACGTTCAAAAATGTATGGTAACTCACTGAGAAAAGAAGAGTTCGAATCAATCCTTCACGACATCATCAGGGGCCGGTATGCCAATATTGAAATAGCTGCATTTATTGTTGCGTGTTCGGGCGACAGACTTTCGCTCGCAGAAATAACCGCGCTTACCCAGTCTATGACCGCTGCAGGACATAAACTTTTGTGGAGCCGCGAAAAGATAGTAGACAAACATTGTGTGGGAGGACTTCCCGGAAACCGCACCACCCCCGTTATTGTGGCCATTGTGGCGGAAGCCGGACTAATGTTCCCTAAAACCTCCTCGCGTGCCATTACATCCCCTGCCGGAACCGCCGACACCATGGAGGTGATCACCAATGTGCTGATGGATGTGCCCCAGATAATAAATGTGGTTGAAAGACAGAACGGTTGTTTTGCCTGGGGTGGCTCAGTGAATCTCAGTCCTGCCGACGACATCCTTATAAGGATAGAAAGAGCCCTTGAAGTTGACAGCGAAGGACAGATGATTGCATCAGTACTTTCAAAAAAAAGTGCTGCGGGTGCCACGCATGTGGTTATCGACATACCGGTAGGTGCCACCGCCAAGGTAAGAACCATGGAGCGCGCCGAAAAACTCAGGCATTATTTTATAACTGTGGGGGCTGCAATGGGTATAACGGTAAAAGTTGTTATCACCGACGGCAATCAGCCTGTGGGCACAGGTATTGGTCCCGCACTTGAAGCCTTTGATGTGCTCAGTGTACTGCGCAACGAAAAGAACTGTCCTGCCGATCTCAAAGAGCGATCGTTACTGCTGGCCGGCGGGTTAATGGAAATGGCGGGCCATTGCGCGGCGGGAGAGGGCATAAAAAAAGCCAGAGTTATCCTCGAAAGCGGTGCCGCCTACAAGCGTTTTGTGAACATCTGCAATGAGCAGGGCCGGTTCACGGAGCCGGAAGCAGCACCTTATTTTTCGGAAGTTAAAGCCGCAAAAAGCGGCACTGTGACAGCCATAAACAACCGCAAACTTGCCAGGGTAGCCAAACTGGCCGGAGCGCCTGCGCAGCCTTCGGCAGGAATAAGGCTGTTTGTAAGACTGCAGGCCAGGGTTGCTGCAGGCGACCTGCTGTATGTTGTTTTTGCAGAAGGAAAAGGCGAGCTGAATTACGCGCTTGATTATCTTAAAGGAGAAAAAGAAATCATTAGCATTACATAATGGAGAAGATCGTATTTATGGTTCCCGGCAATGAGGCAATTGCAGAGGCTATCTGCCGGCAGAAAAACAACGTAAAGGGAGAAGCTGAATTCAGGCGTTTTCCCGATGGAGAATCATATGTAAGAATAGTTTCTTCAGTAAGGAACCACCCCGTGTTGCTGGTTTGTACCCTGCACCGACCTGATGAACTGGCAATGAGCCTTTATTTCTTCGCGAAAACCGCGCGCTTAATGGGTGCCGCCAGCATAACTTTAATAGCGCCTTATCTTTCTTATCTGCGGCAGGACAAGATCTTTAAAGAGGGAGAAGCATTTACCGCAGGTTTGTTCGCTTCATTTTTATCGGGCCTTTTTGATGACCTTGTTACCATCGACCCGCACCTGCACCGGATAACTTCGCTGCAGCAGATCTACGGCATTTCAGCCAGGATTAAAAGCAGCACAGGGCCCATGGCCGCCTGGCTGAAAAAAAATGTAAAGCAGCCAATTATTATTGGTCCCGACAGTGAAAGCAGGCAGTGGGTGGCAGCACTCGCAGCTGAGCTGGATGTGCCTTTCCTGGTGCTAAATAAAGAACGGCAGGGCGACAGGCAGGTGAAAGTATCTGTGCCAGAAATTGAAAATTACAGAGACCGCTGTCCGGTATTGCTTGACGACATCATCTCAACCGGCAAAACCATGTTAGAGACCATCAGACATCTGAAAAGTGTGGGCATGCAGGCACCGGTTTGCGTGGTGGTGCACCCCGTGTTTGCCGAAGGCGCTTACGGGGAATTGCAGAGAGCCGGAGCGGCGGAGATCGTTTCCTGTAATACTATTCCGCACAAAAGCAATCGTATTGATGTTGGTGAGTTGTTCAGTGAGATCTAATACTATGTACGAGCTATGTGCGCTATAGCGAGCCTTCGCTATGCGCACGAAGCACCAGGTAAAAACTGTAATAACCCAACTGTTAGTAGTTAGTTTTTGGTATTCGCATTTAGTTTTTAGTTTTTAGTTTTTAGCAATTAGTCTTTAGTATTTAGCACGGCCCCCCCATTCACATGAAAAACCGCAACTACTACATCATCAATGCCCTTACCTGGTACAGGCTTTTGGCAGCGCCTGTTTTACTCGTGCTTATCTTTACGGGGCAGTATCATATTTTTAAATGGCTGCTTCCTGTCAGTTTTTTCACCGATCTCATCGATGGCACCCTGGCGCGGAAATTTAAAGTCACCAGCGTCTTTGGTTCACAGCTCGATTCCATAGGTGACGACCTCACCATGTTATGCGGCATAATTGCTGCCTTTGTTTTTAAATTCCAGTTCATAAGTGAACAAAAAATAATAGCAGGCATACTTATCATCCTCTTACTTACTCAAAACATTCTTGCCCTTATCCGTTACCGCAAATTGAGCAGTTTTCACACCTACCTTGCAAAGATCGCCGCCATATTGCAGGGCACATTCCTCATTCTTTTGTTTCTCCTTCCCCAACCCGTTTACCCCCTTTTTTATGCTGCTGCCATTGTCTCTATACTCGATCTTATTGAAGAAACAATAATGGTGCTTATGCTTAAGGAATGGAAAGCCGATGTTAAAGGCATTTACTGGGCACTGAAGATCAGGCGCCGGAAGGAAACAAGTACGCGGTAAAAAATCGGCAGAAGTGTAAGTGTTATTTGGGCGGTTCCCCGAAGCAGAAGCCGGCCAGCCTTCGGTTTAAGCGCAGCTGCTAGTCACCGCTGAGCGGTAAGGTTTTAACCGGCTTCGCTTCGGGGTCGGGCTGTTCGCTTTAGCCTGCTTGCTGCGGCAACAGTCCGTAGGCCGTGCGGGGTCTGCTTGCTGCGCTGCGCAGCCTCCGCCGTTCAACGTCCTGTAAGCCGCAGCCTCGCAGGGCTGCCGCTACCATCCCTCCCGCAAAAAAGGCCCCAAAATACAGCCCTTCAAATTGCTACGTTTTATAGCCATCAAATGCTGCTTTTTATAGCTATTTTTGGAATGTGGAAAACGGATTGATCACCCTGCAACCAGCCATACACCGCGAGACACAGGTGGTTAAGCTAGTGTTTGCCCTGAACCCGGCACTTCAGGCAAAGTTGCGCCCCCTACCCGGCTTACGGTGGAGTAAAACGCTGCAAAGCTGGTATGTACCTTACCGTGCCGGCATCCAGAACGAAATATTTGAGCTGGTAAAGGGCTTTGGTTTTTTAAATTATTCGGCCTTAAAATACCCGGCATGGAAACCACAGCCCGCAATCCGTGAAACCAAAAAGCCAGCTCCGCAGGCCGAAGACAGTACAGCAACCCTGGCACTGGTTAAACAGTTAACAGATATGATGCGGTCACAACGTTACAGTGAAAGCACTATTTCAGTTTACGCTGAGGCACTGCGCATATTCTTCCATTTTTTTCAGCACAAGGCACCTGAGGAGATCAACAACAACGACCTCATCACTTTTAACAATGAGTATATATTGCGTAACAAATGTTCTGCTTCTTATCAAAACCAGGTGGTAAATGCCGTAAAACTGTTTTTCCGCACCATAGGCGGCAAAAATCTCGATCCCGAACTGGTACACCGGCCTAAACGCGCGAAGGTACTGCCAAATGTACTGAGCAAAGAGGAGGTAAAACAGATCATCGGGGCCTTAAACAACATCAAACACAAAACCATGCTTAGTCTGGTTTACGCCTGTGGTCTTCGCTGCGGCGAACTTTTGCGGCTAAAACCCGCGCATTTCGACACCAACAGAGGTTTGCTCATTATTAAACAGGCCAAAGGCCGTAAGGACAGGATTGTGCCGTTAAGTGTAAAATTTCTCGGGCTTATGCGTGAGTACCTTACTATTCACAATCCGCAGGTATATCTGTTTGAGGGTCAGAAAAAAGGAGAGCCTTATGACGAACGCAGTCTGCAGAACGTGATAAGGCAGGCTGTTTATAAGGCAGGAATAAAAAAACCGGTCACGCTGCACTGGCTGCGACACAGTTATGCCACGCATTTGCTTGAGAGCGGCACCGACCTTAGGTACATACAGGAGCTGCTGGGGCACAGCAGCAGCCGCACTACCGAGATTTATACGCATGTGAGTAATCTGAGTCTGCAGCGCATAGTATCGCCCTTTGATAATTTGTAGCAGCGGTTAACTGGCAAAATTGTTTTCTGCAGTTTCAGGCAGCAGGCAGCTTAAGATTCTGCCGGCAGGCGCTGCTTTGTGACGGCAAAAAAGCCACCTCAGAGGCACAGCAGCAAAAGAATTAAATAAAAACGAACCCGCACAAAATTTTTTAGTATTTTTAAAAGATCCGGGGAAAAAGAAACGACACACTCCACTGTGAGTGAAGGGCCGGAGGTGTGTCTGCTTAACATAAAAAGCCATTTTTCACTCCAAAAAAACCAAAAAAGAGCACAAAACAATGTCGCACAAAAACCACACAAACATTCGGCAATCTCCCGCTTTTTGGTATGCTTGTAGACATTTTGTAGCGGCTATAATGTAGTTATGCGGCATGCGCCCCCCGACGACGACCTGACATTTCGTTCGGACAAGAACAGTAGCACTTCGGTCGACAAGGACACTCCACCTCGGACACCGACAGAACTAGTACTTTTAGCAGACGGCAGGTTTTTAGTTTTTTGCCCACGCGCGACAGGACTCTGGAATCAGCACATTTGCTGGCCTCGGCAGACACAGGGTAGGCCAGCAAAAGAGCTGCAGAACTTTGAAAGCTTGATAAATTAAATTTAACTTTATCTTATGAAATTCAATGTCATTGTAGACCGTTCAATTGCCGCCCATGATAAGTGCACAGTATTAGCTGTACAAATCTTTGAAGAAGATCCATTTGAGAAGGCATATATTTCGGTTTATCACAACTTCCTTGAGTTAGAAGCATATGAATTTTTGCCTGGAATGAAACTACGGGTTGAATGTTCTTTTGAAACTGCTGTATTGGATGGCCTGAGCGGCACAGAATTAGTTGCAGATTATATCGCGAACGAAGCCGGCGAAGAAATTCTTAATAGATCAGCGTGCCACTTCCCTTTTTGAATTATAAAACGTAAACCAATTGGGCCTCCAAAGAATAAATATTTCAGATTTTAAGAATAAGGAGACGCGAGCTGTCTTTCAGTTTATTTCTGGAATGGATACCGAAATGTTGGATCTTATTCTTGATGAACAAATTGACTTTTGTGGAGTCTCAAAAAATAATTTCTTAGGAAAAATCAATTCTATATTTACACAGATAAAACTTTCGGGTGAGCCTGGCAGTCTAAAATTATTTCGCCATTCAAAAATCCAGAATCAGTTTTATCTGGGTTTGTCAGTTCTAAGCTACTTCGTCAAGTTTATCCTAGATTTTGATGAGAATGGTGCGATAACAGCTTTTTCAAATCCTGTTACTGTAAATTCAAGAACAGAGGTTATCAACCTAGGCAATCTGTGCATATATTTTCCTGATGATGAGAAAAGATCATTTCGTCCTGATGACAAGTATTTATTAACCGTTCATAAATGCAATTGCGCTTGCAGTGAACTGATAACAGAAGAGAAACTTGTCATTACATCGTCTGATTTACACAGATGGCTTGATAAATATCTCGAACTCTATATTACGATTGAACACCAATATCGAATGGGTGGATTTGACCCCTTCTTTCATCTTTATGACGAAATGCAATCGATAAAGCGAGCTTTGGACGTGAGCGGTGAAGTACATAAGGCGATTCAGGAATTCTATCCTAAAATTGATGGTACCACTTCCGATTTTACATCAATTCAAACCTGGATCAATCGCTATCGAGGCATTGCATTTTCGGAATTAATGTGTATTGAATTTTCATTTGACAAAAACCGGTCTGGACCTCTGATAAGAACTCGACAGTATGAGAATTTGTTTTTCCTATCCTCTGAGGTTAAGTTTATATTTGACTTTAACGACTTGTACCACACTTATTTCAATAACTCCGAACTTTCAGGATTGTATGAAATGTTATAAGCTAGGACTATTTAGATGATATTCGTAATTTTAATTCGACGATGAAAAAAAGAGAGAAAATTGGCATATTAGAATTTAACTTGACTCCCGTTGATTCACATTCGAGCACTTTAATCAAAAAGGAGATGAAAGCAATCTTTCTTGAAATTGAAGAGGTTGCCCCAGGTCAGGAGTATTTCAGCGAGGTATCATCGATAAAGCTAGACAATGATCTTCTTTGGATAATGTCTCACACACTAATAGGAAAATTACAAACCGCAGGAGACGAGGAAATGATTGAATTCGGATCGGACAAAGTCGGCGAACATTGGTTCAGGTTCGCAACCAAGGTTGGACCTTTACGAAAAATGATAAATGCACATCCGTATTTCAGTGACCGCAGAAAGTCAAACTTGGGACTTTTAGATATAGGAGGTATTGCGAAGGAGATACTACAAAAAACGCTCTCGAAAAATCCTGCTTTAGAAAATAGTAATGACGACTCCCAAAACAAAGCAGCTATGGAATTTACTGATAAAGCGAAAGAATTTATCAAGAAAAAGGATTGGGTCAAAGCGATTGAGACTTATGGTTTCGGGATCGATGCTTCTCCATCGGATACTACAATGTATATCAATCGCGGCTTTGCTTTCAGTCGTCTCAATCTATTTCGAGAGGCTGTTCAGGATTATTCTAAAGCGATTGACCTGAATACTATTTATGATGATTCCGCACACTATGGTCGTGCTTTGGCTTCGGCTCGCTTGGGCCATCTTGATAATGGTTGGGCAGATATTGAAGTGGCAGATAAACTCGGAGAGGAAAAAGCAACATCGTTACTCAGACTTCTGAAAATAAAGCAACAGCTACAAATCAATTCTATGCTTGGTGAAAGTGCGATTCAACTTTTAGATTCCTTACAAAATCTTGACTCCCTAATTTCTTGGATACGTTTGCTTGGATATGACGAATCATCCATAGAGCTTGTTTCTAGTAGTAATGCACAAATTGGAGATGATGTTTTGGTTAACTGCAGCAGTGAGTTAGCACTTCCACATCTTTATTTATTTGTGGCACTGATTTCTGAATTTTATAGCGAACAGCCAGTGAAGTTGGTCATATCCTATTATGATTGGAATTCTTCTATGCCCCATTATTTGCACGGCTTAATAGTAACTACAGAACTACATAAGCGAGCAGAGTATCAATCCCGCTTGATTGACGGGAGTGAAATCCTGAACCAATTTGATTTATTCCGAAACAAAATTGTTGAAAACAAGAAACATAGAGAGCAGTTTCTAAAAGACAATGGTATTGCATTGCCTCCCATGAATCATGTAGATTTAGCAAAAATAATTCAAAAGATTGAACCCATAGAGTATCCAGAGTGAGCAGGAATGCATTTTCCAAGCACATTTGGCGCTTCTTTCAACGGTATGACTTTTTTAGTGGCGCCAAATAAGCTTGTAAAATGCCCCGGCCTATAACAGCGCGGTGGACATCAGGCCGACGCAAAAAAACTAAAAACCTTTTCGCCTTTATAACATTCCGGTGGACAAGTACAGAGGGCGGACATGGGCGCACGACCGCATAACAGCGCACATTGCCG
>JAEZDS010000152.1 GCA_023433205.1 Bacteroidota bacterium | reverse complement strand
TGATCACCCTGTCTTTGATAAAATCAAATTGCGCCATGCTCTGGTGGCCGCCAATAAAATTAATGTGCTCGTAGATCTCGTCACACAGAATATAAATGTCAGGATGTTTTATTACAGTTTCTGCTATTGCTCTCAGCTCGTCTTTACTGTACACTGTGCCGGTAGGGTTGCAGGGGGTGCTCAGCATGATCATTTTTGTGCGGGGTGTGATGGCTCTTTCAATCTCTTCAGGACTCACTTTAAAGTCGGACTCAAGTTCTGTGTCAATAACCACAGGCACGCCATCTGCAAGTTTTAATATCTCAAGATAACTGACCCAGTAAGGGGAAGGGACAATTACTTCGTCGCCCGGGTTGATAAGGCTTAGTACAGCATTAGCAATGCTTTGTTTGGCTCCTGTTGAAACCACTATCTGATCGGGCGTAAAATCAACCCTGTTATCGCGTTTGAATTTTGCGCAGATAGCTTCCCTCAATTCCAGGTAGCCCGAAACGTGCGTATAATAACTGAAATTATCGTCGATCGCCTTTTTTGCGGCCTGTTTTATCACCTCCGGCGTTGGGAAGTCAGGTTCGCCCAGACTAAGACTTATGATATCTATTCCCTGTGCTTTTAGCTCCCGGCTTCTGCGGGCCATGGCTATCGTTTGTGATTCCGCTATACGATTGGCCCTGTTGGATAAATTCCCCATAGAAAATTGAAAGACAAATCTAATAACAATTATTTGATTGCAGCGGCGTAAGCGGCATCTGCCCTTATATTTTCAGCCCCATAATCACCAGGTCACGCAAAGTGCCGTCCAGCTTCGCTACAGCCGGTAACAGGGCCCACTTCTGGAAACCCGATTTCTCAAATAAGTTTATACTTACAGTGTTGTGGGCAAAAATAAATCCCAGCAGCGTGTGTATGGCCATTTTTCTGGCTTCGGTTTTAGCATGCTTTATACAGAGTTTGCCCAGTCCAAGTTTCCGGAAAGCCTCTTCCAGATAGATACTTATTTCTACTGTGTTTTCATAAGCCGGGCGCCCATAAAAGGTGCTGAAGGCCATCCATCCTGCATACTTCCCCCCATATTCAACTACCCAGATGGGTCTGTTTTCTGGATTGTGCTCCTTAAACCAGGTTTGCCGACTTTCTACTGTAACAGGTTCAGTATCGGCTGTTACAAGCCGCGAAGGGATGGTGGAGTTATAAGTTTGAACAATATCGGGCAGATCATCTATTGTGGCCAGCCTGAATTTCCACATCATCTAATAGAGAAAATTGTTGTAAGGATAACGTTTGCTGTGCATGTCTTTTACCATGTCGTAAAGCGTTGAGCGCAGTTCTTCCACATTTTCACGTTTTGCGGCACTCATAAAGATCACCGGTTTGTTCATACTTTTCATCCAGGTACGTTTTATTTCCTCCAGACTAAGATTTTCTCTTTTTACCGGACTGAGATCATCATCATCTTTTTGTGTATATGAAAAGGCGTCTGTTTTATTAAAAACAAGGATGGTGGGTTTATCCCCTGCACCAATATCAAGCAGTGTTTGTTTAACTACGTTTATGTGGTCTTCAAAATTTTTGTGTGATATATCCACCACATGCACCAGAATGTCGGCCTCACGCACCTCGTCAAGGGTGCTTTTGAAACTTTCAACCAGCTGCGTCGGCAATTTCCTTATAAATCCAACGGTGTCGCTCAGCAGAAAATAAACATTATCAATGGTTACCTTGCGGACCGTGGTGTCGAGCGTGGCAAACAGTTTGTTTTCGGCGAACACCGAGCTTTTGCTTAGCAGGTTCATTAGTGTGCTCTTGCCCACGTTGGTATATCCAACCAGCGACACCCTGATCATCTCTCCGCGGCTTTTGCGCTGTGTGGCCATCTGCTTGTCAATTTCCTTCAGGCGTTCTTTCAGCAGCGCTATCTTGTCACGCACTATCCTTCTGTCTGTCTCAATCTCCTTTTCTCCGGCACCTCCGCGGGTGCCCGTGCCACCACGCTGCCTTTCAAGGTGGGTCCACATGCCTGTGAGCCGGGGCAGCATGTATTGGTACTGCGCAAGCTGCACCTGGGTTTTCGCATGGGCAGTATGAGCGCGTTGCTCAAAGATCTCAAGGATAAGCGTGGTGCGGTCGAGGATTTTTTTTCCTCCCAGCTCTTTTTCTATGTTACGCTGCTGCGACGGGCTGAGTTCATCATCGAATATCACTACGTCAATTTTATTTTCAATTACATAGGTTTTGATTTCATTCAGTTTTCCCTTGCCGATAAAAGTCGATTTATCGGGTTTTTCCAGCTTTTGGGTAAAAACTTTTTGAGTACGCAGACCGTAGGTTTCGGCCAGAAAAGCAAGTTCGTCTAGATATTCCTTTGCAACGCTTTCTTCCTGCAGTTTATTGATAACGCCCATCAGCACACAATTGTTCTGAGGGTGTTCAGTAGAGATCAGTTCAGGCTTCATTATTGGCTGCGTACTCTCAGTTCCTCATCAAGATATTGTGCGATTGCCTTAGCCTGCTCTTCCGTAACGGGCACGGCGTTCATCATGCCTTTTCCCTTAAGAATAACCGCTTTTATCCCCGCAACATCAAGGCTGGTGGTACTTATGTCTCTTGCACCGCTGGCGCCTAGTTTGCCGTCATCACCATGACAAAGCCTGCAGTTGGCCTCATAAAGGCGTTTCCCGTCATCAGAAGCAATAGAAGAAGCCCCGTTACTGTCTGCTGCAATACCTTTTCTCTTACTGTAAACCTCTGCAACACCATAACTGCCGGTAATAAGAAGCAGACTAAGTGCGGCAAGTATCTTATTGCCTCTTTTAAAAGCTATAATAGCCACAGGAATGGAAGAAAACACCATGATCAGTTTTATCCAGAACAGATAATCGTATTTGCTGTTAAATGGTAATTGTGTTGCCAGGTAAATTCCGGTGATCAGGAACAATGTGCTTACGATCATCTCAAAGATCTTTACTTTTTTGGTGAACGTTAACAGCAGCTCTTTTTTGTCACTGAGCAGCAGAATGGTCTTAATTACATAAATGAGCAAAAAAAGCGTTACGGTAAGGTAGTGGGTATGTAAAAATCCTTTGTACATAGTTGTTTGTTTATCGGCTAAAAGTAAGAATAAGCTTACAGATTAAAAACCGCCTGGTTATTAACGGGTCTTTCTTCTAAATCTCACTAAATTTACAAACGGTAAGATTTGACAGCACACAACTACTTACTTTTGATCATTTAAATTTATGAACGATAATAGCAAAATAATAATAGGAATAAGTCAGGGCGACGTTAACGGTATCGGCATGGAGATAGCGCTGAAGACCCTGCTCGAACCCCAGCTGCTTGAGATATGTACACCGGTTTTATTCAGCTCACAGAAAACGGTTTCGTACTACCGCAGAGTTTTGGCGCTCGAGGATTTTAGTTTTCACCCTCTTCGCGACCTCTCTCAGATCAACCACCGTAAGGTAAACGTGTTTGTTTGTTATGAAGAAGAAGTGAATATTGAAATGGGCAAGGCAACCTCTGATGGCGGAAGATACGCTGTGCTTTCACTAGAGAAAGCCACAGAGGCTCTTCGTAACCGGCAGATCCATGCGCTGGTGACAGCTCCCATCAATAAACATAATATCCAGAGCGAGGCATTCAGACATGCAGGACATACTGAATACCTGGGCGATAAATTAGGCGGCGATCCGCTGATGATACTTTGTTCAGATGAGGGACTTCGTGTTGCGCTCGTAACCGGGCATTTACCGCTAAAGGATGTAGCAGCTGCCCTGTCAGCAGATCTCGTTTCAAAAAAAATACAGCAGCTGCATGAGAGCCTTGTCAAAGATTTTGCGATCCGCAAGCCCCGCATAGCTGTGCTGGGGCTTAATCCTCATGCCGGCGACAATGGTTTGATTGGTGCAGAAGATACAGAGATCATTAAGGCCGCGATTGAAAAAACAAAAACAAACGGACTTCTTTACGGGCCTTATCCTGCCGATGGATTTTTTGGCAACGGCACCTGGAAACAGTTCGATGCGGTGCTTGCCATGTATCACGACCAGGGTTTGATCCCCTTTAAAACCCTTGCCTTTAATCAGGGCGTGAACTTTACTGCCGGCCTCACCGCCGTGCGCACTTCTCCCGATCACGGAACTGCTTATGAAATTGCCGGAAAGAACATGGCGAATGAACAATCCTTCAAAAAGGCGGTTTATGCTGCCATTGATTTTGTAAGAAACAGGGCTTTGCACGAAAACATCTCCGCCGATACTCTTCCATTTGGCTATTATAAAAAGGAGCGATAACGGGTTAACATCTTTTAACGGGGCCGTAAAAAGCGGCACATAGCCCTTTGTTAATTTTACCAGATTAGAGGAAACCTATATGATAGACATCAAAGAAATTAACGAACGCATTGAACGGGAAAGTGCTTTTGTGGAAATGCTCACCCTCGAGATGGACAAGGTGATCATTGGCCAGAAGCAGATGGTTGAGCGTTTACTGATTGGTTTACTGAGTAATGGCCACATTCTGCTTGAAGGTGTGCCGGGCCTTGCCAAAACGCTGGCAATTAACACACTCGCAACCTGCGTCGATGCTAAATTCAGCCGTATCCAGTTCACACCAGACCTGCTGCCTGCCGACGTTATCGGTACGCAGATTTACAATCAGAAACAGGAGCAATTTTCTATCCGTAAAGGACCCATCTTCGCCAATTTTGTGTTAGCTGACGAGATCAACAGGGCTCCGGCAAAGGTGCAGTCGGCTTTGCTTGAAGCCATGCAGGAAAAACAGGTAACTATAGGGGAACAAACCTTTAAGCTCCCGGATCCTTTTCTGGTGCTTGCCACACAAAATCCGGTTGAACAGGAAGGAACTTACCCTTTGCCAGAGGCGCAGATGGACCGTTTTATGCTGAAGGTAGTGATCTCTTACCCCGGCAGGGAAGATGAAAAAAGGATCATCGACGCGAACATCCGCCCGCAGGGCATGCCAAAAGCAAACGCGGTACTGAAACCTGAAGACATCATCAAAGCGCGGTCAGTGGTGCGTGATGTTTACATGGATGAAAAAATTGAAAAATATATCGTGGATATTGTTTTTGCCTCGCGTTTTCCGAAAGAATACAAGCTGCAGAAATTCGAAGGACTTATTTCCTATGGTGGATCTCCCAGGGCCAGTATTAACCTGGCGCTGGCGGCAAAAGCCTATGCATTCATAAAACGCCGTGGGTATGTGATTCCCGAAGATGTTCGCGCTATTTGTGCCGATGTTATGCGTCACCGTGTAGGTCTTACTTACGAAGCCGAGGCAGAAAACATCACATCCGAGAATATTATCACTGAGATTCTGAATACAGTAGAAGTACCATAAACCGGCCGCAAAAGCCGGTAAACACCTGCCGAAATTTAAGCCATCATTCAATGGAAACGTCAGAGTTATTAAAAAAGGTACGCAAGATCGAAATAAAGACCCGGGGACTCAGCAGCCAGATCTTTTCAGGCGAATACCACAGCGCCTTTAAGGGGAGGGGTATGGCCTTTTCTGAAGTGAGAGAATACACACCCGGAGATGATGTACGAACCATTGACTGGAATGTTACAGCAAGATTCAACTCTCCTTTTGTGAAGGTGTTTGAAGAAGAACGCGAACTCAGCGTGGTTCTGGTTGTTGATGTAAGCGCCAGTAAAGCTTTTGGTACGGCGGGCCAGTTTAAGCAGGATATGGTAACAGAGATCTGCGCGATTATCGCTTTTTCTGCCTCGCAAAATAACGATAAGATCGGCGTAATATTTTTCAGCGATAAGATCGAAAAATTTATTCCGCCAAAAAAAGGCCGTTCGCACGTATTGCGTATTATAAGAGAGCTGATTGAATTTAAACCACAGAACAAGGGTACCGATATTGAAACATCACTCCGTTACATGACCAATGTTATTAAAAAACGAAGTATAGTGTTTTTGATTAGTGATTTTCTTGCAAAGACCAATTATACCGATGCGCTCAAGATCGCCAATAAAAAGCACGACCTGGTTGCCCTGAGGATCATTGATAGAACTGAAACCGAACTTCCGCCAGTAGGGATGATCAGGATCAGGGACAATGAAACAGGAAACACCAGATTCGTTGATTCCTCCAGCAAAACTTTCCGGAAGAAATTTATTGCAAATCACCTCCGTTTTGAAGATGAGCTGAAAGATCTTTTTAACCGCAGCGGAGTTGACGCCGCCAGGATCTATACCCACGAAGGATATATTAAACCACTGATGAATCTTTTTAAGAACCGGTAACTGTGAGCGTGAACAATTTCAGATTAATACTGTGTGCCCTTCTGCTTGTTCAGCTTGCAGGGCTTTTTGGTCAGGACGTGCGGGTGGAAGCCGCGCTCGACAGCTCAAAACTGCGTATTGGCGAACAGGTAAACCTCGACATTTATCTGAGTTATGACGCGCGATTAAAAAACCTTGCCGTTGCCTGGCCGGAGATCGGAGACACGCTAGGACATAAGGTTGAAGTGATTTCGGTAAGCCCTATTGACACCACTTTGCCTGAGAAATCAAATTCACCAAGGATTTTTCAGCATCAGCGCATCACTGTTTCTGTATATGATAGCGGTTACTATGCTATACCGCCCTTACGTTTTGTTTTTGATAACGACAGCACAAAATCGTTGTACACCAGAATGCTGATGCTTGAGGTTCATACAGTGCCAACAGATACCAGCATAACCAAAACACACGATGTTAAGCCCCCGCTTGAAGAACCTTTTAACTGGCGCTGGTACCTGAATTATATTTACTGGGGGGTGGCAATACTTGTGTTAATAGCCGCTGTTATTATCACCATAATATACCTGGCAAGAAAGAAAAGAAGTGTCATCCCTGAGCCTGAGAAGCCGCGGATCCCGGCCCATATAATTGCCCTTCAGCAGTTGGAGGAGATACGTAGTAAAAAAGTATGGAAGGAGGGACAGGTAAAGCTTTATTACTCCGGCATTTCTGACGCGGTTCGCCTTTATATAGAGAACAGGTTCGGAACCCATGCGCTTGAAAGCACTACCGATGAAATAATGATTTCGTTTCGTACGCAGGTGATTGATGAACTGAGTAAGGAAAAACTGAAACAGTTACTGATGCTTAGCGATCTTGTGAAGTTCGCTAAATGGACTCCTGCTGAAACAGAGCATGAGCTTACCCTGCAGAATGCTTTTGATTTTGTGAATGGTACAAAGCGGGAGGAAGTAGTTATGCCTCCACCCCTTCAAAATCCTCAGTCGGCCCCATGATCAGTTATTTCGACGATATTCGCTTTGCTGAAAAACAGTGGTTCTGGCTGCTTCTGATTTTGCCTTTGATGGTGGCCTGGTACATCTGGCGTCTTAAAAAACAACAGGGCGAGCTTAATTATTCCTCCTTTGTCTTGTTTGAAGGGATTCCTGTTTCTGCCAGGGCCCGGTGGCGTCATCTTCTTTTGGTTTTGAGAATGCTGGCTTTTTCGCTGATTGTTGCCGCACTTGCCCGTCCGCAATCGCGCAGCAGCTGGAAGGACACAAAAACAGAGGGAATAGACATAATGCTCAGTCTTGACATTTGACTGTCGATGCTTGCAAAAGATTTTAATCCCGACCGGCTTCAGGTGGCCAAAGATGTGATCGTTGACTTTATAAATGCTCGTCCAAACGACCGGATCGGTCTTGTGATCTTCAGCGGTGAAGCATTTACACAATGTCCTCTCACAACCGATCATAAAGTACTCAAGAATATGTTCCCGCAAATCAAGGCCGGTTCCCTTGATCAGGGAACCGCCATCGGGCTTGGACTCGCAAACGCAGTTGCGCGCATCCGCGACAGCAATGCCAAAAGCAAGGTTATAATTCTAATAAGCGATGGTGTAAGTAATGTTGGCGAGATATCGCCGCTGACAGCCGGTGAACTGGCACGTACCTATGGAATACGTGTATATAGTATAGGAGTAGGAAGCAGGGGAAAAGCACTGCAGCCGGTGGCAATGTATGCTCAGGGCGAGTACGAATTTGATTACGTGGATGTGGAGATCGACGAAAAAATGATGACTGATATTTCTGCAATGACAGGCGGGAAATATTTCAGGGCCACCGACAAGGAAAGCCTTCGAAATGTTTATGAGGAAATAGACAAGATGGAAAAGACCATCATCAGCGAAAAAAGCTTCAGCAATAAAGCAGAGCATTTTCTGCCGCTGGCGCTCTGTGCCGCATTTTTACTTTTAGCTGAACTTATTTTAAAACTTACTTTTTTCAGAACCATACCATAGATGTTCCGATTTGAACATACCAACTATTTTTACCTGTTCCTGCTGTTGCCGCTGGTGGTGTCAATCGCAATCTGGTATTTTTACTGGCGCCGGCAAAAATTGAAAAAATTGGGCGATCAGAAACTTATACGAGAACTGATTCCCTACGCCAGCAGGCGCAAAAGGATCATAAAGCTGGCCTTATGGTGTCTGGCTTTTTCTGCTCTGATACTGGCTATCTGCAACTTGCAAACAGGAAGCAAATTAACAGAAGTAAAACGGGAAGGTGCTGAACTGATGGTATGTCTGGATGTAAGCAACAGTATGCTTGCGCAAGACCTGAGTCCCGACAGGCTTACAAATGCCAGGTATGCGCTTGAGCGGATGATCAGCATGCTGGAGGGCGACCGGCTGGGTCTTATAATTTTTGCCGGTGAAGCCTATGTGCAACTGCCCATTACAACCGATTATGCTGCGGCAAAGATGTTCCTTTCATCTGTTGGGCCTGGCATGGTGCCAGTGCAGGGCACGAACCTCTCTGACGCTATCAGGCTGGCAGCCGAATCATTCAGCAACGACGACGGAAAGAACAGGGCAGTGATCCTTATTACCGATGGCGAGGATCATGAGCAGGAAGCGATAGAGGCCGCAGAAGCAGCTGGCAAAAAAGGGATAATGATAAACACAATCGGGATAGGTTCTCCCAATGGTGTGCCCATTCCTTTGATTGTTAACGGAGTGGTGCAGGGTTATCGCAAAGACCGCGATGGACAAACTATTATCAGCCGTTTGAATGCCTCACTTTTAAAAGATATTGCCGCAAAAACAAATGGCATATATGTGCAGGCAACACAGGCCGATCTTGGCCTGGATCTTGTTCTTGATAAGGTGAATGAACTGGACAAGGAGCAGATAGAAAGCAAAATGTACACTGATTATGAGGACCAGTTTCAGTGGTTTCTGGCGCTTTCACTTTTTCTTTTCCTTCTCGAGTTTCTAATTAGTGAAAGAGCCAGCGAATGGTACAAAAAACTAAACTTGTTTGGCAATGCAACTAAATAGTATTCTTCTTATTGGCTGTATGGTTTTCTGCCATCTGAGCCAGCGCGCACAGGATGACGCGAAAAAAGTTTACGAAGGCAACGAGCTGTATTATTCAGGAAAACTTAGTCCTTCGGCTCTGATGTACAGGCAGGCCCTTGAGAAAAATCCACTCAACCGGAAAGCCAATTTTAATCTGGGAGTTGCATTATACAAGAGTGCGCTGCTGGTGAAAAGCGGAAACATGGAAGCTCCGGTAAATGCCACCGTAACCACTGATTCTATTGGCAACATGATGCTGGATAAGGCTGCGGAAAATTTCGCGGTGGTGGCCAATTCTGTGAGCGACAAAGATACCCTGCACCGGGCCTGGCACAATATTGGCAACTGTTATCTTCACAAAAAAGAGTTCAGACAGGCCGCAGAGGCATACAAAAAATCGCTCAGGTTCGACCCTAAAGACGAAGAAACCCGCTATAATCTTGCCTACGCTTTAAAAAATATGCCGCCTGAAGAAAAAAGCGGCGGTGGTGGTCAGCAGAATGAACAACAACCACAACAAGATAAGAAGGATCAGCAGCAAGAACAACAACAACAGCAACAGCAGAGTCAGATGAGCAAAGATCAAGCCGAACAGTTGTTGCAGGCATTAATGAACGCTGAAAAAAAACTTCAGGACAAACGAAAACAGAAGACCGACCATAATCCAAAAAAAGTAGAGAAGGATTGGTAGTATGACAAGGGGTTTTACTAAGTTAAATTACATTAATTACTTCAGATCGCTGGTTGTATCAGGTAACTTGCATGATCTCATGAAGATCAGAAACTGGATACTGAGTTTGGTTTTCTCATTCCTGTCTTTACATAATGCCAACGCCCAAACTGTTTATGCTCAGGTAAGCTCAAAGCAGGTGCAGGCAGGAGTCCCGTTTGAGTACGCCATTGTTATCAGCGTTAATGCCAATAACTATTCGCCTCCCAGTTTTAAGGATTTTGAAGTAGTAAGCGGCCCAAATCAGAGCACCAGTGTTCAGTACGTGAATGGCGCCATCACCCATCAGATGGTCATATCATGGGGGCTCGTTGCAAGGAAGGAAGGACGCTATACAATTGGCCCTGCCGCAGTAAGTGCCGGCGGTCAGCGATATGAAACTTCAGGAATTACGGTGGAGGTGGTCAAAGGTGCGCAGGCACAGGGCAGCGCCCAAAGCAATGGCAATAATCTTACAGGGCAGGAACTTTTTATAAAAACCTCTTTTAGCAAAAATAAGATGTACCTGGGAGAGCAGATCACTATTGTTCAGAAGGTATACTCACGACACCAGATAATCGGTTATCAAAAAAGTAATCCCCCCGCTTATGATGGTTTTTTCGCGCAGGCACAGGAGTCGCCTACCCGCGGACAGCTCATCATGGAGAATGTTGATGGAGTAAATTATTATACCCACGAGATCTTCCGTACCGTTGTCACTGCCAATAAAACCGGTAAAATAACCATCAACCCCATAGAACTGGTACCTATCATCAGGAAGCAAAGTACAGCAAAACCTCGTACAATTTTCGAACAGTTTTTTGGCGGCAGCTCATTTGAAGATTTGCCGGTAACGGTTAAAAGCCGTAGCCACATGGTTGAGGTGATGCCGCTGCCTGAGAGTGGAAAACCTTCAGGATTTAAAGGTGCGGTTGGTAATTTTAGTTCCAGGATCGAGTTAAGCCGCACTTCGCTGAAAGCTAACGAAGCCTTCAACCTTAAATGGACTATCAGTGGAAAGGGAAATCTTAAATTGCTTACAGCCCCCGACCTTAACCTGCCAGAAACCTTTGAGACTTATGAGCCCCGCGTCACCGAAAATGTAAACAGCAAGACATTCGATTATCTTATTATTCCGCGTCATGAAGGTGAGTATAAAGTGAATGAGCTGGATTTTAGTTTCTTTAATCTGGATACCAAAAAGTACGTTACAGTGCCCGGCGGTGAGTTTGTGATCAGTGTATTACCTCCTGACCCCGGCAGTTCAGGGGCACAGGTGTACAGCCCTAAAAATCAGGTAAAGGAAACTGAGAACGACATTCGTTATATTAAGAAAGGTGATTTTGTTTTGCATGCCTCCAGAGGTGAATTTTTTAATTCGGCGCTGCACATCGTTTTGATGATCGGTCCCGTGCTGGCGTTGCTGGGGGGGATATACATAAGAAGAGCGCATATACGCAGCAACAGTAACCTGGCCCTTGTGCGTGAACGTAAGGCAGGAAGCGTTGCGCGCAAACAATTACAGAATGCCGAAAGGTTGCAAGCCAGGGCCAAAAAAGATGAGTTTTACGCTGAGGTACTGGCGGCACTTAACAGGTACATCAGTCACAAACTTAATATTCCCGTGGCCGAACTGTCGCGTGATAAAATTGTTGCCGAGCTCACAACCAGGCAGGTAAGCGGCGAACTGGCCAACAAGCTGGTAAGTACTCTTGAAACCGCTGAGTTCGCACGGTATGCGCCCGGAGCCGTGAGCACTGATCTAACAGCAGTATATAACGACACCGTTGAGCTTGTAAGTAAACTGGAACAGCAATTAAACCGCAAACCGTCATGAGAAGTTTATTACTTTTTATCTTTTATTTGATGACGATCAGCGTATCCTGGTCGCAGAACGATCTTTTAAAAGAGGCGGAAGTAGCTTACGATGCAAAACAATACCGACGGGCTATTGAAAAATATGAGGAGCTGATAAGGTCCGGATCTACTGCCTATCAGCTTTATTACAATCTGGGAAACGCCTACTACCGGAATGGTGAGCTGGGAAAGGCAATTTACAATTATGAACTTGCAAGGAAGCTTGAGCCAAATGATGAAGATGTTCGTATAAACCTCTCTATCGCTTCAGCTAAAACCATCGACAAGATCGACAGCAAGGAGAATTTTTTTATTTCTGCCGTTAAAACAAATGTGCTTTCTTCTCTTTCAACCAAAAGCTGGGCCTGGCTTTCGGTAGCCTGCTCGGTTTTATTCAGTCTCTTTTTTTTCCTGTATCTGATAGCCCCAAAGCTGGTGGTGAAGCGTATCGCTTTTTTGATTGCTTCAATGGGGCTGATGCTTTTTTTTGTGACTTATCTGCTGGGTTACTCCGCCAGCGAAGCGAAATACAAAAATAAATTCGCCATTATCTTAAGCCATGAAGTGAAGGTGATGAATGAGCCCACCCCAATGGCGACTTCTAAATTCGGTTTGCACGAAGGAACCAAAGTTCACGTTGTGGATACTAACGGCGACTGGCTCTTAATTAAACTCGACAATGGCAATGAGGGCTGGGTAAGATTTAAAGAAGTGGGCGTGATATGAAAACAGCGCAACTCCTTAGAAAACATGTTTTTCGGCGTGATATGATGAACGAACCAGTGGCCCGCTCTCAACAAACCTGAAACCTTTACCTAAGGCATATTCCCGGTAACTGCGAAACTCGTCAGGATGTACAAATCGCGCAACAGGCAAATGCGCAGGAGTAGGCTGAAGATATTGACCAATAGTTAAAACATCGCACTTCACCGCTGCAAGATCATTTATCGTTTCATAGATCTCCTCTTCAGTTTCACCAAGCCCTGTCATTAAACCGCTTTTTGTTTTGACGCCCTGCTCATCAAGTCGCTTCAACACTTCAAGACTGCGGTCGTACTTTGCCTGTATCCGCACCTGAGCGGTTAGTCTGCGAACGGTTTCAATATTGTGCGAAACAATGTCTGGTTGTACATCTATTACCCGCTGCAGATTTTCCCACTTGCCCGCAAAATCAGGTATCAGGCATTCGAATTTTGTTTCAGGGCTAATTGCCCTTATTGCTTTAATTGTTTCAGCCCAGATAATACTGCCTCCATCCTTGAGGTCATCGCGGTCAACGCTGGTTATAACGCAGTGTTTAACTCCCATTAATTTTACCGATTCGGCAACACGTTTGGGTTCAGCCCAGTCTGCAGCTTTGGGTTTGCCGGTGGCTACCGCGCAAAAACCACAGCTGCGCGTACATACGTTACCAAGTATCATAAATGTGGCGGTGCCTGCTCCCCAGCATTCGCCCATATTCGGACAGTTGCCGCTTTCGCAGATAGTGTGCAGTTTGTGCTTGCTCACTATGTTGCGCACTTTTACGTATTCTTCACCGGTTGGTAATTTTACCCTTAACCAGTCAGGTTTCCTGGTCTTTTTTTCTTGCTCAATAAGTTCCATTTATCTTTTCAGAACCATTTACGGCCAAAAACAAAGCCTACATGAATTGAAATAATTAAATTTTCTGAGGGATTTTTTGCCATCAGGGGCAAAGCTTTGGGGAAATAATCAATACATATCCCTGTTTCAATTGCCCGTATAAGATTCGTATAAGGCGCGTACTCAAAACTCAGATTGAACTTTGCAGTTGCGCCTGGGTACACTTTAAGTTCGGGCAGGCCCGTTGCAAAATCACTTCGACCCTGCACCCTGCCGCTGTCGGGACTATAGTTTTCAGAATTGAATTTAATGTCAAACTCCTGGTTGGAGCCGGCTCCCCGGCGGGGACCCATCACTCGCACATAATAAGGTTTCGCGAAAGCCAGAGTGGGACCAAGGCTGTATGAATACCTAACTTCCACCGCCTTATGGTCTCCCTTTGAATACAGAACATTTTGTAAACCCACTGCACCTCTCAGCATAAGTACGCCATTTACCTTCCCATACACATAACGCCTTTTCTGCGCTCCGTCACCAACACTTTTGCTTTCTTTGGGATGTCTCAGATTTTGCAACTCAAGTTCATAATATGAGCGGGTGCGCTGGGTAACATGTTTCGCCTGCCGGAAGGTTACGCCGAAACCACGGGTGCTGGCAAATAATTTTCCGCTCGCTTCATTGCGATAGAGCACATTAAGATTTGTGCCACTTTCATAATTTACTGAGAGAGGTGCTTCCTGCGCTGAAATGCTTGCTGCAGCCAGTGCCAAAACACCTGAAAAGAAGTAACGCATGGTTCTAACAAAAGTACACAAATTGCACTGATTATCCTACTTTTGTATAAACAAGAAGCATGCCAACCAGCTCAGTTACTTATAAGGGTGAATTACGTACACAGGGTATCCATCTCAGTTCAGGTGAAACAGTAATTACCGACGCTCCCAGGGATAATCAGGGCAAGGGAGAAGCTTTTTCCCCAACCGACCTGGTAGCAACAGCACTTGCAAGTTGCATGTTGTCAATAATGGGAATTGTGGCCCGGCGGGAGTCCTTTACTACTATTGAAGGGGCCAGCGCAGAAGTAACAAAGGTTATGTACGCCGATCCGCGGCGCATAGGGGAGGTGCACATCACCATCACCATGCCCCGGAACAACTATTCAGAGAAGGAAAAAAAGATGTACGAACATGCCGCTTACACCTGTCCCGTGGCAAAAAGTCTGCATCCGGAAATTAAACAGGTTACAACATTTGTCTGGTAACCAATAATCGCCCACACACCGACACATGCTGCTGAACATCCTTCGTGGCATGGCCGCCAAAATTCTGGTGGCAGGGATAAACTTTTTTATCCTCATCATTTCATCCCGCTACCTGGGGGCAGCTTCCCGCGGAGAAATAAGTCTGTACCTGCTCAATATTGCACTGGTGCAGCTCATAAATGAAGTTTATACAGGTTACGGACTTATTCTTTTTATCCCCCGATACAATCTGCGTACCATACTGCTGAAAGGATTGATAATTACCGCGTTGGTTTGTCCGCTCATTTACGGGCTGTTTGTTCTTTTTAATACAAATGTGGATGGATATACAGGCGTTGGCATTTTCACAACCGTTATGGTAGTAATGAATACTTTTAACTGCGTTTTACTGCTTGGACATGAAAAAATACGGACCTATAATCTTCTTAGTCTGATACAACCCTCACTGCTGCTTGCCGGTATGTGTGTCTCTATATTTGCCTGTGAGGATCTGACCTTCCGGGCTTTTGTGTGGCCATTACTTTTTTCCTTTCTTATTTCCTTAACGATCTCATTATTTATGATCAGTAAATTGCCTTTCGGCGGAAAGAGCGCAGAATTGCCGGTGCCCAAAGTGTTGTTGAACGGACTCATGTATCAGGGTGCGATAATACTTTTATTACTAACCAACCGTTTTAGTTATTACCTTTTTAACAGCAATCATGACATAGGTGTTTATTCGGCTGCTTCCTCTATAATGGATGCTGCACTTGTGCTTGGAGCAAGTATTGCTCCGGTTCTTATCTCGAGGGTCGCTAACAGGGGAGATCTCCGTGAAAGCGCTTATCTGAGCCTGGCTCTCAGTAAGCTTTCAGTAATCCTCACTGTTGTTTGTGTGTTTCTGGTGCTGATATTACCAAATTCATTTTTTGTGCGTGTGCTGGGAAATGATTTTGCTGAGTTAAGGCTTGTAATGCTCTGGTATGCGCCAGGTGCAGTTCTTCTTAGTTTTTTTATGATACTGAGTGCGTTTTTCTCAGCTTCTGGCAAGCAGAAAATAGTGTTTTACGCGTATGGGGCGGGGTGCATATGTACGCTAATTACTTCGCCTTTCACAGTAAAGTATCTTGGAGTTACCGGTGCCGCATTAACAGCCAATTTCTCGTACCTTATGATAACAATTATTCTCTTACGCCGTTTTCTGATTCATAACGGATTTGAATCACGGGATCTTTTCGCCTGGAAGGAAGATTTGAAAAAAATGAAAGGGGCAATGGGCAGTTTCGTCAGACTGTCGGAAAAATCATGAGTTTGGTCGAATGATACCGGCTGTTCGTCGATCGTCACGTGGCTGCTGATGACCTCATAACCGCCTTCAGCATTAATTTTGTTTTGTGATAAGCGCAGGCTGTGTTATCTTGTCGAAACCCGCATAAATTGCAGATGACCATACCAAACCATATCTCGCCTGCGTTACTGATATCGGTGATAGTTCTTGTGGTGGTTGTTATGATGGTTGTTTATGTAATCAGACACAGACTGCTAATAGAAAGGAGGCTTGCTGAAGAAGTAGATTATCTGCACAGAAAGGTGGTGCAGTCTGAAATGCTTGCTTTGCGAAGCCAGATGAATCCTCATTTTATTTTTAACGCGATAAATTCTATCCAGCACTATGTGCTTACAAATGAAAAGGAACTGGCGAATAAATACCTGGTGAAGTTTTCAAAGCTGATGCGCAGTGTGCTTGAACTTAGTAAGGAGGAACTTGTACCTTTAAAAGACGAGCTGGATACAGCGAAACTGTATCTCGAAATTGAAGCACTTCGTTTTAATGATGCATTTGATTTTGAGATCATTTGCGATCCCGGTGTCGACAACAGCAGTATCTCTTTGCCGCCGCTGCTCATTCAGCCGTTTATTGAAAATGCGATCTGGCACGGACTTCTGCTTAAAGAAGGCCCAAAGCGTTTGCTTATCACCGTGCAATACAAAAATGACTTTCTTGAAATTACAATTGACGATAATGGTATTGGCAGGGAGATGGCTGGGCGCTTCAAAAATGAAGAACTGAAACGAAAGTCGTTCGCCTTAGATATCACCAGTGACCGGCTGGCAATTTTACAGCAATTGCACGGACTTGACGTAGCCTTCAAAGTGTTGGATAAAACTGAGAATGGTAAGGCTGACGGTACCAGAGTTATAATTACAATAAAACAAAATAAGATCTGACCATGATTACCGCAGTGCTTGTAGACGATGAGGAAAAATCCATACGAAATCTCGAACTGTTATTGGCCGCTGCCTGCCCCGATGTAAACATAATTGGAAAGGGGAACAACGCTCTTGAAGCAGTTAAGACCATACTTAACCTGAAGCCTCACATCGTGTTTCTGGATGTACACATGCCGGGTTACAGCGGCTTTGATGTGCTGGAAAATATTAAAGAAGCAGGACCACTTGTAATTTTCACTACAGCCCATAAGAACTATGCCATTGAGGCCTTAAGGCAGGGTGCTTTTGATTATCTTTTGAAACCGGTTGACACGGAGGAGCTAACTAAATGCCTTGGTCGTGCGCGTGATTATCTGCAGCGGTCATCATCAAAGACTCCTCAGTCTAACCATTCCCTAATTGAAATTTCAGTAAAGGATGGCATCATCTTTGTCCGCACTGCCGACCTCATCAGGCTGGAGGCTTCAGGCAGTTATACGGTTTTTTATCTCGAGGGAAATGTAAAACACATGGCATCAAGATCGTTAAAAGAATACGAGAGCCAACTCGACAGTGCGGTATTTTTCAGGTGTCACAATTCACATATTATTAACCTTAAAAAAGTGGCGCGGTTTATTCATACCAATGGGTATTTTGCCGAACTGATCAATGGGTCAGTGATAGAGATCGCCCGCAGGAATAAAGAAATTTTTCTCGAAAAACTCAAAAAGCTGAATATGTAGGGCCTGCTGAAAAAGTTCAGAGTGCCTGAAAGCCATCGGGATGAGCGAGAAAGCTGGCGACCGAAGCTGTATGCTTGCCCCTTCACAATCTGGCCCGTTAAGCCACATGCTTATTGTCCTGAGCCGAAGCCTCCATAAGCTTCGGGAGAAGCAGATGATAGGCTATGAACTAACCACGCAAATTAAACATCTGCTTTAAAGTTATTATGCGCACATTTTTTCTGCGTGTACTTAAATGGTGTGTACCTGAAACTTCAAATTTTGCGAAATATTTTTGGCAATCAATTTCGTGAATTTTTTCAGCAGGCAATGCTGAAGTGCCTTTAATTGTCTAATCCTATGTTTGACCAATTGTTTAGCCCTTCTTATGCTTTTTAACCTTTTTGAGATTTAAAAGGTTCATGGGATTGGTGCTTAAACCTTCAACTTCGTAGCTCACCAGCCTGATAATGTTGTCGTAGTACATGGCAATGTATGGTGCATCTTCAAGAACGATTCTTTCCATCTGCTGATAAAGCTGTGTTTTTTCTTCGCCAGGAGCCATCGTAAGGCCTTTTACATAGAGACTGTCAAATAAAGGATTGGCATAATGAAAGTAATTTACCCCTTCTGGTGAAAAATTTTTGCTGTAGAACAAACTCATAAAGTTTTCTTCATCGGCATAATCGGCCACCCATGATTTCTTGAAAAGTGCGTATTCTCCCCGTTTTACGGCCTGCTGCAACACGGGCGTTTTTTCAATGCTGACTTCTACAGGAATATTATTGGAGATCAGCTGAGACTGTATAAATTCCACCTGCTCCCTGTAGTTGTCTGATACATGCAAAATAAGCGGGGGAAGACCTTGGCCGTTTGGATAACCGGCCTCTGAAAGTAAACGCCTGGCTTTGGCCGGATCATAATCATAGCCTCTCACCTTGTTCGGGTCATAGCTTTTCATTCCGGGTGGGATAAATCCAGACAGGGCAGGAGAGCCCAGGTTGTTCCGCAAATATTTCACAAGCTTCTTGCGATCAAATGAGTAATTGATAGCCTGGCGGATAAGTTTGTGTCTTACTGGTGAGTTTTTTACAGCGGGCAATGATTCATCTACCAGAATTCCAATGTAATCGGTCTTTAAAAAGTTCGCTTTTTGCAGAAAAAATTTGCTGCTGTAGATGTCCTTTAATTCGCCATGCCTGTCAAGGACTTCATGCGTATTAAAGGCATCAGCGCCGCTAAGCATGTCAAACTTGCCGCCCAGCATTTCCATAAAAGCTGTTTCACGGTCGCGCATATAAGATACGCTTACTGCATCCAGATAAGGGAGCCTCACTCCAGCGCTGTCGTACTCAAAATATTTTTCGTTTTTCAGTAGCACAAGCCTCGTACCTTCCTGCCAGGTTTTAAACACGAATGGTCCGGTACCAACAGGATGGCGCCTGAAATTATCGCCATACATATGTACAGCCTCATGCGGCACCACACTGAAGTATTTCATTGTTAAAATACTTGCAAAAGCGCTGAAAGGTTCGTTCAGGTATACTTTAAGAATGGTGTCATTCTGCGCCTCAATGCCGCGCTTACCTTTGTTCTGATCGAGGTGAAACAAAAGACTGGCAGCGCTGCTCACACGGCTGTCGTAAAGACGGTTGAAGCTGAAAACAAAATCGCCGGCAATTACTGCTCTGCCCTTGCTATTGTTAAAACAGCTGTCATCGTGAAAATATACATCACTGCGCAGGTAAAAGGTATAGGTCTTTCCGTCCTGGCTTATCTCCCAGTTTTTCGCTATTGATGAAAGCAGGTTCAGGCTGTCATCCATCTCAAGTAAACCGTTAAAAAGCTGGTTTACCGGCCATATATTTTCAAGACTGCTTGCACCTGCCGGATCAAGCGAGGTTAAGCCGTTGATCTCGTTATATCTAAATACGGTTCTGGTTTTGTGATGGTTTGATGAAGGATTACATGCAGTAAAAAATATTCCGGCAACACACAGCAGCAGAAAAGCTGATTTCATGCCATAAAGATGCAAAGCGAAATCCCTTCTCAGAGATTTCGCTGCAGCTTTTTTAAACAAAATAATGTGTAGGTACTTAATTCTGGCCGGCCGGCACAGGTTCATTACCCAGACCGTCAAAATAAAAACTGATTGAGAACCTGAAAGTACCCTGCAGAGGGTTGTTCAGCACGGTGGGAATTAAAAAAGAGCCATCAATAGTGATAACCTTCAGTCTAAGTCCCATTCCTACAGTAGCGAACTGCCGGGCGCCTTTGCTGCGCGGTTCATAAAAGTAACCCGCGCGAACTGCAAAAATATTGTTGTAGTCGTATTCAACACCGGTGCTGATGTTTATTTCGCGCATTTCCTCTCTGAAACCATCTGGTGCATCACCAAAGGAACGGAAGACGCCGGTAATAGGATCAACATTTGGATCTTTACCCCGGGCAATTACCGCGCGGCCGGTGCTCGGATCAATCTCCAATTCTCTGGTAGGCTTACCCAGCGAGTCGGTTTTGTACTTATATACCGGAGGAGTAGGGACCAGAAGTTTGTTGAAATCCAGATACACCCCGAAAGTATTGTACTCGTCGATTTTTGTTTTTAAACCTCCGCCAACCCGCAGGTTGGTTGGAATAAAGTTTTGATCGTTTGAGTACTTGATTTTTGCACCCAGGTTGGTAATGGCTGCACCTAACTGCAAAACAGCATCCTTGCCGCCAAGCTTAAAAGCGTCGGTTCTGTAAAAACTGCTCAGGTCTACAGCGAATGTACTTGCCGCGTTTCCTGAACTTCCCTGAAAATAAACCCGGCTGATACCACTGTTAATAAACCGTGTGGCTACACCAAGCGCGAAGTTCTTTGAGAGTTTTTGAGAGAAAGCTAGATCAATAGCAAATTCATTGGGCTTAAAGTTTCCGATATTGGTTCCGGTGGCATCGGTAAGTTGAATATCTCCCAGTGTAAAATAGCGTAACGAGGCGCCTACTGTCTGACGGTCGTTCAGTCGTCCGTAGCCGGCCAGATAATACATGTTGATATCGGGAACCAACCTCTTTAACCAGGGCGTAACAGTAAATCCGGCGCCGAATTTTTTATCGGCAAATGCCAGTTTGCTTCCGTTCCAGTGAATGGAGTTAACATCCGGATCGGTTGCGGCGCCGGCATCACCAAGTGCACCTTGCCGGCTGTCGGGGCTGATCATCAGGAACGGCACCGCCGTCGTAATAGGATTAAGGGTTTTTCCGCCCAGCTGTTGTGAATTAATAGTGCTTTGAGCGAGAATCGCGTTGGAACCAACTACACTGAGAACAATAAAAATCTTTCTTTTCATTCAGGATCTATGCTAAATTATTTCTATCCCCAGGCTTGCGCCAAATGTACTAATTAAGAATAACCAATTTCTCAATTTTTTCTGCTTTTTTGTTATATATGTCTAAAACAGCCAGCTTGTAAATATACACACCACGGGCAAGTTTATCCCCATAATCATCTCGTCCATCCCAATCAATTCCTTCCGACATAAAACTTTCGCTCACAACGGTCTGCTGTATGGTCTTTACCAACCTTCCACTAACGGTGTACACCTGTATGTGTACCTTTAGCGGAGTACCCGACTGGTTGTGCTGAAAAAAGAACTTAGTGCGGGTTGTAAATGGATTAGGATAATTGAGTACCTGCCTTAATGCCAGTTCAGCCCTCTTAGCTACAATAAAATCTAATGCCACAACCGATGAATTGTTCTGAATATCCCAGGCCTTGAAACTTATCGAGTGCGGTCCCTCGGCGAGCTGGCTGAAAGGATACCGCAATCGGCCACTCTGGTAACTATTCAGATTTGCCTCATAATAATCGTTCAAAATGATTGGTTTATCAGTTTTTTCATCCAGTATTACTGTGAGGTCGTGTCCTAAACCTATGCCTGAGGTATTGATGCCGCTTGAGTCAATAAGATCGGCATACAGTATTGGATTTTCATCTGTTGTTCCGCCGTTCACAAAATTCTTTTCGTTAATAAAAAGTTCTACCTGAGGCCCTTCATTGTCTGCCACTATATTGCCAGATTCTCCTCCAACTAATACACGGTCATAGTAACCCATGGCATCATGTTCTCCGGTACTGGCATAATAGCTTATTTTTCCGGTTCCATATGAAAAACTGATGTCCTTGGGCACCAGAAAAGTAAAAGAAAAGTCGCCATGACTTGCTGTAGCCTTCCCACGGTACAGTATGTTCTTCTGTATATTAAAGGTTAAAGGAGTGCTGCAGGTGTCGCAGTATTGATCATAGTTGACGGCCGACTGCCGTGAATTGAGCAGAGCAACCTGTAACTGCTCCTTGTCAAAAACAGTTGGATATACCACGCCATTAAAATCGAGCTTATTGCCAGATAGATCGGTAATGTTGCCCTGCACGGTAACCTTTGCCAGGGCTTTAAGCGTATCACTCGATGAGCTGTTAAGCTGTACACCATTGATATGGGTGGTGTGTACCTGATATTCAGGATATGACAGGGTAAGGGCCGGATCACCAAGTAAATGAAAATTGGCAAAGTAGGCCTGACCAGGCATCTCTGCTTTGGTTTCCATTAAGATTGTACCTAAAGCAGGTCGTTGGCCATTGGGAAGGCGGGAGAATAGTTTCTCGATCAAAATCCAGTTAAGCTGAAAGTTGGTGTGCGCAAATGCCAGCCGGCAGGTTGTCATCATTGCAATGGCTCCTCCTTTTGGATTAAGTAAACAAAGTTCGCCTGCGCTGGTTCGGTTAGGATCGTCGTACCGGCTGAACTCGCAGGTTGCCGTAATAAAGAGGGGCAGCCTGTTAAAGTTATCGAAACCGTTGATCATCTCAATATCAACCAGCCGCTCGGCTGTTAGTCCCACTTCTCCGCCATGTCCTGTATAGTTGAAGATCAGCGTGCCCTTTTTAACCCTTTTGTCAAGATCCAGCCGAGCATCAGGATATCGGTGACCTCCGGGCGTACTGAAGCGCTGATAAGCGTCGAGAAGGATCTTGTCGTTATTAAAACCAGGCGCCAGTCTCCTTACGTATCTTGCCAGCGAATCTGCCTGCCACATGTGAAGGGCGGCGTCCTCATCATCAGCCAGAAAAATGTTCCATGTTCTCCAGTCGCCCATTGTACTCTGGGAAGCGCTGCCGGAAATGGGTATTTTTTCGCCCGCGCTAAAACCCGGATCCTTGGAATAATATTTTTCTATTTTATTTAAGATCGCCTGCACTTCACTTACCGTTCTGCAAGGGAAACGGCCCATGCCAATATCCACATTCCCCTTTTCTTCCGCAAAAGGCCCTTCATCGGGTTCCATCATCGCATAAAAATCATCGGTAGCAACACTGTTAAGGTG
>JAEZDS010000142.1 GCA_023433205.1 Bacteroidota bacterium | reverse complement strand
GACCTTAACTGTTGCCTTTATAAATATGAGATGGACCTGTACGAAGGATTCAAGATCCTGAAAAAGTATTCCAAAGCCAAAAAATACAAAGACCTGGCCAAACAAAGGAAAAAAACCATGACACAGCTAATGTGGAACGATAAGCTGAAGTTTTTCTTTGACTACAACAAACAAAAAAAACAGCATAGCCACTTTTATTCAGTGGCCGGCTTCTACCCTTTGTGGGCAAAGAGTGCAACCAAACAGCAGGCCGAACTTATTCGCAAACACGTGCTGCCAAAACTTGAGTATGAAGGTGGTGTGAGCAACACACAGGCCGAACATATCTCTCCTGATGTGAAACAGCACGATCATCCAAACGGCTGGCCCCACCAGCAGTATATAATAGTAAAAGGGCTTCTCAATTACGGTTTCAGAGAAGACGCTGAACGCATCGCCAAAAAATGGGTGGACATGAATTATCGTTTGTTCAATGAAACCGGTAAATTCTGGGAAAAATACGATGTGGTGCACTGTCGTCCCGGTGTTTACAACCCCGACAGGTATGTAACGCAAAGTGGTTTCGGCTGGACAAACGCTATCTTTCTGCGACTGGTAAAAGAGTTACACCTCAACCATCCTCTTGAAGAGGTGGTGCCTGCCCATAAAAGCAACGGCGCTGTTCCCGGAAAAAAGGTGGTACAGAAGAAAAAAAGACCCGCCGCTAAGAAAACAAGTACCACCGCCAGAAGCCGACAAAAACTTACCTGACGGTACTTCTACGCCTGTGACGTATTAACCTGCTCAACATAATAATTGACATCAGATTTTTTGCTGTACATGCCTGGATCATAAAAAACTATCTCAAAAGCCCTGTTCATGAGCGCATTACTGAAAAGATCAAGTGACGCGGTTTGTTTTCCCGGATTGGTAACTGAAGTGATTAATCTGATTGCCAGCAGGCAGGTATAAACGATCTGTTTCATAAGTTCTTTTAAATGGTGCTGTGGAAGATCAAAGCCGGCGATTATTTTATGGTTTTCGGCTTCGTTTTTCCCCTCTTGGGCGACCGCAATTAGACTTTTATACGCACACAGTGGCGCCATGGTTATACACAATAAGACTGTTTAACTATTCTTGGCACAACTTGCGTAAACCAATGATAGCAAGGCTTACAGAGCATCTAAGGGTGACCCTTCAAAGTGATGGATTCCAAAATTGACTTATGCCCTTGTGCGCACGAACCGCTGGCTGCCACAAAAACAAGTTCAAAATAAAAGTGCTATTTAATAACAGCAGCAAGCCCTGGTTTTCTGTCCTGGTTCGAAAGGAAAGAAGAATAGTCAAACGCACCGGAGTTCAGAACCTTATAATTAATAACTTAGCCCTGGCCATTATGGCACAATTCTTTCTTGACTAAACTTTAAAAGCCTCAATCATGGAAGACACACTCCACCACAAACAATTAAGGGCAAACCTGGCGCAAAGCATACGCAGCAAAGGTATCAGCCACAATAAAGTGCTCGACGCTATCAGTAAGGTACCGAGGCATCTTTTTCTTAACAGCAACGAGCAGCAGCACGAAGCATATAAAGATATCCCTCTGGAAATAGGCATGGGACAAACCATCTCACAGCCATTCACCGTGGCCTACCAGTCGCAGCTGCTCGATGTGAAAGAGCATGAAAAGGTACTGGAGATAGGCACCGGATCGGGGTATCAGGCTGCTGTATTGTACGAACTTGGTGCAGAGGTTTACAGCGTAGAACGCCAGAAAAAACTGTACAGCTCTACCAAATTAAGACTTTCAGAACTGGGCTACTCACAGATTCATCTTTTTTATGGGGATGGCACCAACGGACTCGAAGAACATGCGCCCTTCGACAAAATTATTGTTACAGCCGCAGCGCAGGGAATTCCCGCCAGGCTGGTTGACCAGCTAAAAGTGGGAGGAATAATGGTTATTCCACTCAACGGACAGGTGCATAAGATGGTAAGGGTAACAAAAACTTCAGCTACCGAAACTGTGACCCATGAATTTGACGACTTCCGCTTTGTGCCATTGCTGGAAGGAACAGTTGAGCACTAAGGTGCTGGGTTAACAGACACCATACAATGGAATTACCTGCTGATCAGTTTACCGGGGATCCCTTCCGCTGAGTAATCAACAATAACACCCGGTTTGCCGGTGTAATACACATTCCCCTTACTTTCTATGTTGCACGAAAGCACAGCCAGAGAGTCCGCACTTACTGTACAGTCGCCAAGGGTTTGTGAATGCACAAAGGTCATTGTGCTCACTCTTAAATTTTCTGCATGAACAAAATTTGTACCGTAGCTGTAAATATAAAAGGTATTGCAGCGCCCGCTCAGGTAAATGTCGCCATTACCATGTGAACTGGTTCTGATTTCATTAAATCTTCCGTTAATATGTATATCACCCGAGTTTTCCGCCCGCACAAGCAAAGTGTCCTGGTCAAAGGCTGGATCAATGACAGAGGGCCCAACCCCATTATTCATGTGAAAACGCAGATATGGTAATGTAACCGTAACCTTTATTTCGCGCTTGTAGCCACGCACAAAATTGCAGGTGTTCGTATTATCGATCACCAGTCGTTCTCCCTCAACAAAGGTTTTAATGTTTTTCAAAATGTTTCTGCCTCCCATCAACTCCACCCTGCACTCGGGCCCGGGCTTAATGTTGAGCTGAATTTTGTCCCGCACCTCCACCTCGGAGAAGTTTCCCGGAAACCGGGCCTCAGTTTTGTCCGGTCCGTTTGCCTTAAAACAATCAAGGGCGTTTTCTTTCCTGCAACTGAAAAAACTCAGCAGCAAAAAGAGGGCCACAATTCGCGTAAGGGCTAAATTCAAACTGGCGGGGTAACTATTAAAAAGCGCAGTAATCAAAAGAGCAAAGATATACAATTAGGACTGAGAGCCGCAGGACTGCGCACAGGTTACAGTCTTTGGGTCGCAATACAGCGCCCGCCGTAATAAAAAAAATCAGCTGTATTATGCATGCTGTATTATTTTCTGAAAGGTCTTCCGATACCTGGTGACCGAAATTAATTTATATCACCGGTACTCCCGGCCCTTTTTTCCTGATATTCAGCAGCCAGTGCCTGGCCTCTGAAACACTCTGAAACATTTTGGTAGGAAATGCGGCCGGTTTAAATAGAAAAAACAGGTTCACCACCATCCTGCTCACCGCCGAAGGAGTAAGTATGGCCATACCCGCAGCCACTTCGGTGAGAGCCTGGGATATGTACTCCCTGTCTTCCTTTGCCGGACTTTCAGAGTTTGGGTGGCTTTCAGTGATGATCAGCACCTTTTTATGTCCTACAAACTCCCGCCATTTTTTCAGATCCTCTTCCATCTGCTTCCTGGTCGCCTGCACAAAAGGCTTGTCTGCAAACCGGGAATAAAGTATACCGTCATCCTCAAACCAGATGATGGAGTTTGTTAATTCGAGGGTTTTTTTGTCGGCGGGAATACTTAAATAGGCCATAACGCAAGGTAAGTAATTCCCTGGTTGCTCCGGCGGGACATCACGGTCTTTTTCAACCATCACATTTTAGTATCTGATGCGCAAAACAGTTGTCGCTTTTGCTGTCTTATCTCAAAACATCAGATGTTCCTCCATCCCGGCTGTACTCTGCCAATTCTTAAAAAACCTTAGAAGAATATCAGATTGTCGTGCTCAGATCCTTCACCTGCCTTAGCTGACACATAGTACAACAAGCACACCCGCCGATGACGATGGTAAAGAACATGAACTTTTTATGGCGACAGCTAAAGAACAATTAACCTGCTTTTGAGCCCAGGGATAAAATTGCAATTGTAAAAAAGGTACTGAGGATGTTCTTCTTATTATCTCAGATACAGCATCAAATACAATGATAATGAGAGGCCTGAAGCTTGGGTGACACACAAAAGAACCTCATCTGGTAACGTGTTTAGAGTTTCCGGCAACGGAGTTGGCATGCATCAGAATGACCTGAAAAATGTTTTTCACGTTTTTACCCGCCTGCGATCCGGCAAACAGGGCACAGGTCTGGGACTCTCCATTGTTAAAAGCATTGTTGAGAAGCATAGTGGCACCATAGAAGTTGAATCAGAAGAAGGCAAAGGCAGCAGGTTCACCTTTAGTTTACCGGCAGACCGCTGATCAGGGTCTGCTTTGCCCATCGCGCAGGGGTTTACCCTTAGCTGTTTTATAAGCGGAAAATCATATCTTTAGGTCCCACTTACATCAGGAATTTTCTGGAAAACAGCACATATTGCGATTTTCCGAAGTAGTTAAAAAGAGGAAAGTTTGCGCCAGGCTTTTTCAGATTTGAAGGGGGAAAATTAAACGCTGTATATTAAGCTTAGATGGGTAAACTTCTGGAGATTTTGATTGCTGATGATGATTCCGATAATCATGAACTTTTTGAAGCAGCATTACGCGGCATTGATCTTGACCGGGTAAAGGCCAGTTCAATTACGAGTCTTAAAAGCGTTTATGATGGCATGGGGGCGCTTGAATATCTTGAAAAAAGAAGGCACCTGGCTGATAAGTTACCAGATCTGATAGTTCTTGATCTGAACATGCCATTTGCAGATGGCTGCACTGTACTAGAAAAAATTGTTGCTGATGAGGTTTATAAGCAGATCCCTACTTTTATACTTACGGTAAGCACCAATGACGAAGACAGGAAGAAGTGCCTGGGCCTGGGAGCAGCCGGCTACTTCTGTAAACCGGCCACAATGGAGCAGCTTAGGCAGGTGGTTATGCAGATTGTGACCTGCAATGTAAATTACAACTGAAAAAACGTAAAAGACGGTAAAAATGTGGCCACCATCGGGTCCTGCTTTACCCTATGCATTAATACCGGCTTATCTCAAGCATTGTATGCCGCATCACACAATTTTGAATGGATTATACACAAAAGTCCGAACAGAATTGGTATTTCAACGCTGCAAAACAACAACTCATAAGTTTGGCAAACCTTTGTAGCCGCGGGATTAAACAGAATAT
>JAEZDS010000078.1 GCA_023433205.1 Bacteroidota bacterium | reverse complement strand
GTTTTCACAAACCATCACCTACGGCATGTTTGCCGCGAGAACGCGGAGTAAAAACGGGTTTAACAGAAAACTTGCCTACGATCTTATTCCCAAAACCATTGGCATACTGCGCAATGTATTCAGGTTTGTGTCGCAGGGCGATTTGCCGCGCAACATGGAAGTGATGATCGACGACATTGCCGAAGTGCTGAACGCGGCCGATGTGCGGAACATCCTGCACCAGTATTATAAGGCTGGCAAAGGCGAAGACCCCATCGTGCATTTTTACGAAACATTTCTTGGGGAATACGATCCTGCGACGCGTGAAAAACGCGGGGTGTATTACACGCCTGAGCCGGTAGTGCGTTACATTGTGCGCAGCGTTCACGAGATCTTAAAAACCCATTTTGATCTTCACGACGGTCTTGCCAGCAGAGAAGTGACCGTTCTTGATCCCGCCGGCGGCACCCTCACCTTTCCCGCGGAAGCCATAAAACTGGCGGTAATGGAGTACAGTGACAAATACGGGGAGGGCGGTATTAAAAAACTCATCAGCGAACACATCCTCAAAAATTTTTACGCCTTTGAACTGATGATGGCCCCCTATGCCATCGGACACATTAAAGTGAGTTTTTTACTGGAAGAACTTGGTTACACCATGCGCGACGATGAGCGGTTTAAACTCTTCCTCACCAATACCCTCGACATGGAAGACCTGCAGCAGACGCGCATACCCGGACTTGAAAGCCTGAGCGAGGAAAGCCATGAAGCCAACAAGGTGAAAAAGGAGGAGCCGATAATGGTGATCATGGGGAATCCGCCGTACAGCGGCATTTCGTCAAATATAAATGAATGGACTGAAAAGCTGCTGAAGACCAATCTTGACGGCGCACAGAGTTATTATGAAGTGGATGGGAATCCCCTCGGAGAAAAGAAGCTATGGTTGCAGGACGATTACGTGAAATTTCTGCGTTTTGCGCAGTGGAAAATACAAAAAGCGGGAAAGGGAATTGTCGCAATGATTACTAATCATAGCTATCTCGACAATCCAACTTTTCGCGGGATGAGGCAGAGCCTGATGAACACATTTAATGAAATCTATATCCTCGACCTGCACGGAAATAGTGTAAAAAAGGAAGTGTCTCCAGACGGAAGCAAGGACATGAATGTGTTTGATATTCAGCAGGGTGTTGCTATCGCAGTCTTTATTAAAGAGGAAAAAAAGAAAGGCTGCAAAGTACATCATTCAGATTTATTCGGCGGCAGGGCCGACAAATACAAATGGCTTGACAAACATGAACTCAGAAACAGAGATTATTCATTACTTAAGCCTGAAAGCCCGTGGTACTTTTTGATTAAACGAAATACTAAAGAAATTGAACACTTCAATGACTGGATTAAGGTGAATGATATTTTTCCAGTGAATAATGTAGGGATTGTAACGGCAAGAGATGGATTCGCGATTGATTTTAACAAAGAAACGCTGCAAGCAAGGATTAGGCAATTCAGAAATTTGAAATTTGATGATGAATTTTTCAAGTCCGCATATGGATTAAAGGACACATCAACCTTTAAAATTAAAAAGTTTAGAGAGCATTTATCAAATGATGCGGAGTGGGATGAAAAATTTCAAGTAATTACTTATCGTCCATTTGACATTAGAAACATTTACTATTCGAAATGGGTGGTCGAGCGGCCGATCTTCGATAACGTAAAGCACCTCCTGGAAAAGAATCTATCCCTTTGTTTTATCCGCCAGTATGCTGGACATCATCCTTATTCCCATGCATTAGTTTCAGAATTCATGGTGGACAATAGAACATTCTTTAGCAGCAAAGGTATAATTCAGCAAGCCCCCCTCTACCTCTACAAACCCACAGAACCCAAAAAGAAAAAAACCGGTCTGCAAAGCCTGATGCTTTTTGAAGATCAGGAAGAATACGATAAACAGGGTCGTAAACCCAACATTGCACCGGAAGTTTTTGAGATGCTGCAGAAAGCGCACAAGAGGAAACCCACACCTGAGGAGGTGTTATACTATTGTTACGCCGTGCTGTACAGCAATGCCTACCGCGAAAAGTACGCCGAGTTCCTGAAGATAGATTTTCCGCGGATCCCATTTACCGCCGATCACAAATTGTTTCTTGAGATGGCAGCGCTTGGCGAAGAACTGGCGCAATTACACCTTATGAAAAGCAAGCGTCTTAACCGTCCTGTGGCAAAATACAAAGGTCGCGGGGAAGACCTTATTGAGAAGCCCAGGTACGATGAAGAAGGCCAGTGTGTTTTTATCAACGAGAGCAAATACTTTGAGGGTATCACAAAAGAAGTCTGGGAGTACCACATTGGCGGCTATCAGGTGCTTGAAAAATATCTGAAAGACCGCAAGGGCAGGCAGATGGAAGATCCGGCCACCTATTGCAGGATAGTTACGGCGCTTACCCTCACCATTGAAGTGCAGGCGAAACTGGATGTGCTTTTTAAGAAAGTGGAAAAGAAGTTGATTGAGTGAGTGTCGCTGCTAAAGATATACACACATACTTCGCATAGAAAGCCACAAAAACAATGTCTTCCTATGTGCCATCTCCGCCAACGGGCGAAGTATCACTTCTTTCCGGACATAATCTTACAGAAAAACTATGTGCCTGCTGTGCCTATGTGTTCTATTGTGTTTAAATAAAAGGCTCCGCTACACAGAGGTTCCTTTTGCGTATTTCTGACAAGAGGTCTGTCTTTATCCCCAAAAAACTCTTATAATTGCGCGGAATTAAACCCCTTACCATGAAACATCTTTTGCTAACTGTTGTAACCGCACTTTTGATCAGCGCCTGCCAGTCATCCGAAAATGAATTTGATAAAAACAGGCAGGAGAAAAAAGACAACGCCGTTACAACCACCCAGAACGACACCGGCTTCAGCTACGTTGCTGAACAGTTCGCTGATCTGCGCATTCTCCGTTATCATGTAGATGGTTTTGATGAACTCGATCTTAAACAAAAAACCTTGTTATATTACCTGTACGAGGCTGCACTGAGCGGCAGGGACATTATCTATGATCAGAATTATAAGTACAATCTGATTATCAGAAAGACGATTGATGCAGTAGTTGCAGATTATGACGGCGACAAAGAGAACGGCGAATACCAGAATTTCCTTACTTACGCCAAAAGAGTGTGGTTCAGCAATGGCATTCACCACCACTACAACCACGATAAATTCGCGCCGGATTTTAGCCGCGACTTTCTTGCCCGTCGTATCGAGAGACTGGATGACTCGGAACTGCCGCTCCAGCCTGGCCAGAGCAAAGCTGACTTCGCAAGTTTTATCACGGCACAGATCTTTGATGAGACCATTGCCTCAAAAAAAGTAAGGCTCGACGATTCGCTTGACCTGGTTCAAACATCAGCGGTAAATTTTTATGAGAACGTAACGCAGGAAGAAGTTAAAACCTTTTACAACAAAATGGCCGACAAAAACAACAAACAGCAACCTATGTATGGCCTCAACAGCAAGCTGGTAAAGGAAAACGGAAAGCTGGTTGAAAAGGTCTGGAAGGTTGGCGGCATGTATTCTCAGGCCATTGAAAAGATCGTTTACTGGCTTGAGAAGGCGGTGGCTGTTGCTGAAAATCCCAAACAAAAAGATGCGCTTCAGGCGCTGATAAAATATTACCGCAGCGGCGACCTTAAAGATTTTGATGCTTACAACATTGCCTGGGTAAACGATACAGAAAGTGCCATTGATGTTGTGAACGGCTTTATTGAAGTATATAGTGATCCTCTCGGTAAAAAAGGTTCGTTTGAATCGGTGGTATCAGTGCGTGATTTTGAGGCCAGTAAACGTATCGCGGCCATTGGTAAGGAAGCGCAGTGGTTTGAAGACAATTCCCCTATTCTTCCGCAACATAAAAAAGCCAATGTAAAGGGAATAAGTGCGAAGGTAATTAATGCTGTTGTTGAAAGCGGAGACGCGGCCCCAAGTACACCCATAGGAATTAACCTTCCGAATAACGAATGGATAAGAGAAACTCATGGCAGTAAATCTGTAAACCTGGGAAACATTGTTGAGGCATACGAAAAGGCCGCAGGAGGCAATGTAGTTGAAGAGTTTTTCTATAATGACGAGATCCGCCAGCGGGTGCGCGATTATGCGGGCCTTGCCGACAAACTGCACACTGATATGCACGAAGTAATTGGCCACGCCAGCGGGAAAATTGAAAAAGGCGTAGGTCAGCCGCACGAAACCCTTCTGAATTACGCCAGCGCACTTGAGGAAGGCAGGGCCGACCTCGTAGCACTGTATTATCTGCTTGATCCCAAACTGGTAGAGCTTGGTGTGATGCCCTCGCTTGAGTATGGCAAAGCGGCCTACGATGAATACATTACCCGCGGACTTATTATTCAGCTTGCAAGGGTTAAAGAGGGGCAGAACATAGAGGAAGCTCACATGCGTAACCGCAAGTTTATCTCGGCATGGGTACTAGAGAAAGGCCGCAAAGACAAGGTGATAGAAGAGATCAGGGAAGGCAAAAAAACCTTCTATGTGATTAACGATCACCAGAAACTAAGAACCCTTTTCGGAGAATTACTGCGTGAATTGCAGCGCATAAAATCTCAGGGAGATTTTGAGGCGGGAAAAAGTATAGTGGAAAATTATGGCGTTAAGATCGATCCCGATCTGCACAAGGAAGTGCTTCGCAGATACGCAAAGCTGAACATTGCGCCCTATGCGGGTTTTATTCAGCCCAAACTGCTGCCTGTCTACAACAACGATACCATCACCGATGTAAAGATCGAGTACCCTTCGGATTTTACGCAGCAAATGCTGGATTACGGTAAAAACTATTCGTTTCTGCCTCCGCTGAACTAGACTGTTATTGAATATTTATCCTAACACCGGCATAACCTCTTATGCCCTGTAAGGGCGCGTAATTGTAACTGGGGTCGAAAGTATATCCCTGAGGATTTTCCCCCTCATCGCCTGCCCTTTTGTCAAAAGGATCGTGGGGACGCATAATGGGATGCTGAGGGATAAAATTCAGCAGGTTTTTTATTCCCACATAAAAAGTAAAACCACTGTTAATTGATTTTGATGCCTGTAAATTCAATAAACAATACCAGGGAGAATATTCTGGTCTGAAATCATTGGGAAGCACCGGCAAACGCTGCGGACCGTACCAGTTACCGGTTACATCAATCTTAAGCTCTGGTGTCGGGAGTTCACAGGAGAGCATAAAATTACCGCTCCACAGGGGGGTTTGTAGTTGCCGGCTGGGTAAAACTCTTCCTCTGCTATCTTTCTGAATGTTCTGGACATCAGCATAAGTTACTCCTGCCATAAATTTCAGAATGCCCGGTGAAGCGAGTGTAAGGTTCAGTGAACCGCCACGAGAGAATGCGTAACCATCAAGGTTCTCATACAATACCAGTTGCGGATCGCTGTCGTAATTGGCAAAGATCTTATTGAGGAAATGATAATAAAAAGCAGAAGCGTCCCAGATGAGCATTGATGCACGCGTAAATCGCATCTTATACACCGCGTTCAGCGAACCATTGTATGACCGTTCGGGTCTGATCTTTTCTTTAAAAACCACTTCGCGGCCTCCCGTAAGGGCCATGTGATCTTCAGTAAAAACATTTACGATCCTGAAACCTGTTCCGCCATTCACCCGCAAGGTAAAGCGGTAATGCGGCGACCATTTATAGGCCAGCCGCGGTGAAGGGACCATGCCATAAATCTTGTGCAGATCTAGTCTGCAGCCGGCAAGAACCCGATGTTTCGATAAAGAATCAAGAGACATTTCATGTTGGTAAAACAAACCCACAGTGTTATTGATGTCAGGCTCGGTTCTGATGCTGTCTCCGGTAACAACTGTATTGTCGTCGTACCACAAATTTTTCAGCGCTATACCCGCAAGCATATCGTGGCGACCACTTTGTTTGGTCCAGTAGGTCTGCATAAAACCTGTTGACTGTTTTGCCAGGAAAAAATTGTTGCCATAAACCGAATTCTGGTCATGGAAATTGTAAGAAAGCTGAGTGAAGACCTTTTCTTCTACCGGCCATTGATATTTTGAAATTATTTCGGCCCTTGCGGTATAAATACTTTCACCGTAAACACTGTCGCCTCCCCTGAAACTTTTGTTCCAGTTCATCTCTCCGCCCCACCTGTCCTCGTACACCAGCCTTGAAGCAATACTTAATTCGCGGTTCAAAGGGCGCTGAAAACTTACCTTATTAAAGAGAGACACCCTTTTCTGCAGAGCGACGTCCGTAAAATTATCTTTGTTCAGATCAACCTTGTTGTTGTAATAATAAACATTGGCACCGCTTATAAGGTCAGCTTTCTTGCTCAGCCTGAATTTAGCGCCGAGATCCACGTTGTTCTCAAGGTAAGAGGTGCTATAAACATCTGCGTTAAAACGCGGTGCATGTAAGGGCTTTTTGGTGATGAGATTGATTGTTCCGCCCATTGCCTCTGATCCATAAAGTGCGCTGGCCGGCCCTTTGGCGATCTCCAGTCGCTCTATCATGCCATTTGGTATTCCCATAAGGCCGTAGACCGAACTTAAACCACTTACTATTGGCATGCCATCGATCAGGATCAACGTATAAGGACCTTCCATTCCGTTTATATGAATGTCACCAGTGTTGCAGACATTACAATTCACCTGAGGTTTTACACCGTTCACAAGGGCCGTAGCCTCAAAAAGATTTGGCACTGCTGTGCGCTGTATCAGCTGAGGAGAAACAATGTCAATATTGATCGGACTTTCATCTCTGGCAACCTCACGCATGCTACCGGTTACCACCACCTCCTCAACATAATTATTCAGTCTTTTCAACACAATTTTTAAAGAACGCCCATGAGACAGAGTAATGGTGCTGCTCACCTTTTGATATCCTGCAGCAGAAACAAGGATCGTAATTGTGCCAGAAGGCAGCTCATCAAGTTGAAAAAATCCATTTTCATCACAAAGGGTTCCCTCGTTGCCAGCCGCAACCGCAGCAAAAGCCACAGGTTTCTGCTCCTGGTCAACGACCTGACCGCTAATGCCAGAATTCTGCCCGGCGGCCAAAAGTTCTATACAAAGCAGTATTGTTATAAGAATATACTTTAGCACAAGGCAAATGTAACTCTACCCTAAACAGATTCATTAGGTTTACCTAATTTATGCCTATATTTGTATATGCTTAAAAACGCCGAAGAGAAGTACCTGCGGGCCATCTACCAGATTAGCCTTACCGAAAAAAAAGCTGCCGCGGGCCTGTCAGAATTATCCTATTATTTAGATCTTCGTCCGCCCACGGTTCTGGAACGGATCAAACAATTGCAGGCCCAGAAGCTGCTTACGTACAATAAAGCAGCCGGAATCCGGCTCACTAAAAGTGGTACGCGTGAAGCGCTTGCGGTGATCAGAAAACACAGGATCTGGGAAACATTTTTACATAAAGTGTGTAAGTTCGGCTGGGGCGAGGTACACGAATTGGCTGAACAATTACAAAATATTAATTCAGAAAAGCTTATAGACAGGATCTACCAATTGAGCGGAGCGCCGAAATTTGACCCCCACGGTGATCCTATTCCGGATAAGGCAGGAATTCTGCCGGCGGTAAAGAGAAGACCATTGCTGAATAGTGTTGAGGGTTGTCGCTGTGTGGTGCTGGGTGTTGATGAAGACAGTACTGAGTTCCTGGCCTATCTTACCGATCTTAAGATAGCATTGAACGGCAAACTAAATGTAGAAAAGATTTTCCCCTTCGATGGCTCAGTAAAGATCCGCTACCACAACAACGAAATTGCCGTGCTCTCTTCTCAGGTAGCCGAAAAAATTCAGGTAACCTGTGTAAAACAAGGTTGTGGGTGTAAGGTTTGAGACTCTAAAATTCTACTGGCCGCAACTTTGGCAATAAGCTCTAATACAACCTGAGCCCTTATATTGATGATCGGGGTTTCTCTGCACTTTTGCCGGCCCAGGCACCGTTATTACCAAGTGCATTGGGTGGTTGCGCATGAATATGATCGCCAGCCTGAAAAAGTTTTGACGCAGCGCCATTAATAGTTACTTTGTTTAAAGAATCATTTTTGACTGCGTATGTTGTAATCCTGTGACCATTCGTCTTATTGTTTACATATACCATCTCGCATTGATGAATGCCAGCCACCTCCATAAGAGTGGCAGGCAATGATATACTTCCGGTGTAATTTATGTCACTTTCCGTAACAACGAGTTCCTGAATTTTTACTTTTAAAAGTTGAAGAAACATGTGTCGAAACTTTAAATCGTTTAACATATTCGAGCCCGGTGTAACTCGCTATATCACTCACCACTCCACCGTATATGTCTTAATAACTTTCCAGTCAAGATAAATACTGTCATGCTTCAGCGAATAAATGCCGTTCTTCCACTTTTCTATCTTGATTTGCCAAAGGCCCATTGGGTAATTGCCCCATGAGCAAGAAGCAGCAGTACCAGTGAAATAAGGTCCGTACCAGGCGGTATATGGCAAATCAGGAACGTTCTTATGGAACACTCTTTGTTCAAAAACAACAGAAACCGAATCAGGATGAGTGATTTTTTGTAAAGGTGACATTTGAATACAGCAGCGAAGAAATCTTGGTGTTACCCTTGGCTTGAACTCCATATCCACCTCGTGCCTAAAAAAATACATGGTGGTTCCATCAAACCCACAGTGTTCCGGTGTTTGCGAGGTAGTGCCATCTTTGCTTTCAATGTGCAGTGCATAGTTGTACTGTTCACTGCTATGGATCTCCACATCTGAAAACTCAATTTTCCCCCCGTCGCCGCTTACCGTTTCGCGCTGCTGTACGAGCGTCTTGTCATCTTTAAAGGTTTGCAGAAATACTTTTACGCCCGCCAGGCCACTGTCGGTGCAGTTATTATAAACCATTCCAGTTATTGGGTGCTTAGTGATAATGTCTTTTTTATCCTCACGGCAGGCAATGAGGCTTAAAAAAGTAAAAAACACTGTTATTTTGAAAAAAATCTTCATCGGACGATAATTAACTTATATCTGTTGCCATCAATACTCAGCAGGTACAGGCCGTTCTGCAATTCATTTACATCCAGTTCTGCCTGCGTAGTGCCTTCTGTTCTCCGCTCAAATACAGCCTGACCTCTTGTATCGAAGATTCGGATTTCAAAAGAAAAATCGCCTTCTCTTTTTACCAGTTAACCGTATATGTTTTGGTGTCTGCCGAACCAATGTAAATGTTGTCGTACAATATTTCATGACTGCCGTGTACCCATTTATCAATTGTAATTGACCATTTGCCCATTGGAAATCCTCCTAAAGTCCCTGACTGATGTATTTCTGTACCACGGCATTTGGCATAAAGGCTGTATGGGAGAGCTGGCACATTTTTATGGAATGTATGCTGGCTGTAGTTGACGAGTATGGAATCATTCTTACTTGCCACACTTTGTTTAAGAAAAACGGTCGTAAAAAATAGATACCTTGGAGAAACACGCAGCTGTAATTCTTGTCCGATCTCATCCCTAAAGAAATACATTGTAGTACCATCAAAGCCCGCATACTCCGGCGTTTGCGCGGCAGTTCCGCTCCTACTCTCAATATGCAGTGCGTAATTATATCGATCGTTACTGTGGATCTCCGCTTCCGCAAATTCAAATTTTCCGCCCTCTCCGCTTACAGTTTCACGCTGCTGCACCAAGCTTTTATCATCCTTGAAGGTCTGCAAAAATACCTTTACCCCAGCCAGACCGCTATCTGTGCAGTTATTGAAGACCATTCCCCGAATCGGGTGTCTCGTGACGATGTCTTTTTTGTCTTCCCGACACGAGACAATACTCATTAAGGTGCCGCATACAACTAATATTCTGAGATACTTTTTCATCGGGCGATAATCAGTTTAAATCTGTTGCCAATAATACTCAGCAGGTACAGGCCATTCTGTAGATCGTTTACATTTAGTTCTACTTGTTCAGCACTTTCTGTTTGCTGTGTAAATACGGCCTGACCCCTTGTATCGAAGATACGGACTTCGCTTTCCCTTTATTCCTTAGGGCTGATTTAACGGAAGGTTAAAACAGAATTCCGTCGCAGGCCTTAATAAACTTCTCTCTGCACTCACTCCTTTTTACCAGTTAATTGTGTATGTTTTGGTGTCTGCCCAGCCAATATAAATACTATCATGCCTGATTGTGGATTGTCCGTTTCTGATGGTTCTGATTTCTATTTGGTACATACCCATTGGGTAATTACCCATTGTAGAAGTGCCAGAAGGAATGTTACCGGTAGAGCCTGAAAAAAAATAATGTGGTAATGAAGGATCGTTCTGATGGAATTCATTTTGCGTATATTTAATTATAACAGAATCATTTTCTGTTGTAACATTGCTATTCACAAAATAGGATCTCATGAAAAGAAAGCTTGGCCTTACCCGTGGTTTAAAAAATAATCCGGTGTCGTGTTTGAAAAAGTACATCGTGGTCCCATTAAATCCACAATGCTCTTTTTCTTGTGCACCGATCCCGCTCTTACTGGGAATATGAAGCGCATAATTATATTTATCGCTACTATGAATCTCAGCATTTTCAAAAACAAAACTACCGTTATTCGAACTAACTATTTCTCTTTGCTGGATTAAATTTTTGTCGTCTTTAAAAGTCTGCAAAATAACTTGCACACCTGCAAGACCACTGTCGGTGCAGTTGTTATAAACCATGCCGCGGATAGGGTGTTTGGTGACCACGTCCTTTTTGTTTTCACGGCAGGAGACTAAAAGCAGACCAGAAAACAAAACAGAACTCAGTGCAAATAGCTCACCACTCCACCGTATATGTCTTAATATCTTTCCAGTCAAGATAAATACTGTCATGCTTCACCGAATAAATACCGTCCTTCCACTTCTCGATCTTGAGATGCCAAAGTCCCATGGGGTAGTTACCCCAGGCGCAAGTTTTATTTCCTCCCAAAAGTCCATTTGGTCCAATCCAGCCCGTATATGGCAAATCTGGAACATTTTTATGAAATATATTTTGCACTGGAATTATGCAAATTGAGTCTGGCTTTTGAACATTTGTTGGTGGCAACAACTGGAAACAGCAATTTAAGAATCGCGGTGTTACTCTCGGCCGAAATTCCATGTCAACCTCATGATTAAAAAAATACATCGTGGTGCCATCAAATCCACAATGTTCAGGTAACTTTGCTGCGGTGCCACTTTTACTTTCAATATGCAGGGCGTAATTATATCGATCGTTGCTGTGGATCTCCGCTTCTGCAAATTCAAATTTCCCGCCCTCCCCGCTTATGGTTTCACGCTGCTGCACCAGGGTTTTGTCGTCCTTGAAAGTCTCAAGAAAGACCTTTACCCCTGCCAGGCCGCTGTCGGTGCAGTTATTATAAACCATTCCAGTTATTGGGTGCTTAGTGATAATGTCTTTTTTATTCTCACGGCAGGCAATGAGGCTTAAAAAAGTAAAAAACACTGTTATTTTGAAAAAAATCTTCATCGGGCTATAATTAACTTATACCTGTTGCCATCAATACTCAGCAGGTACAGGCCGTTCTGCAGATCGTTTACGTTTACTTCTACTTGTTCAGCACTTTCAGTTTGTTGTGTAAATACGGCCTGGCCCCTTGTATCGAAGATACGGATTTCGCCGAAGGTTTTCAATCTGTTGTTGCGGATGCTAAAGGTGCCGTCATTGATTCATCACCAGCAAGTCCGGGCAACTGTAGTCGCCCGTCTGTTTGCAAAACAGCGCGCACAGTATCATTGGTAGCGAATTGCAGATCGTGGTTATTTACCGTTCCGATCACAGCCGTTTGGCCTCCGGAGATCTCATTTTTACCAAGATACCAGGGGGTTTGGGAATTGGAAAGTGACCAGGAGAGTAAAACTATCAGCGTGAGAAGATTCTTTTTCATGGGATTATTATTTTTCCCAATTATAGAAATCTATATTTTATAAAGCCTGTTAAAATCGCTGAACACCCTTAAATAATCGCCAGAAGCCGAAAAAACATCGTTAACAATGTTTTAAGCAGGGAAGAAGAAGCCATGTGAGTGTTTTTCGACAAAATCCAGCACCCCTCCGGGGGGGGGGGGGGGGGCGGGGGGGGGGGGGGGGGG
>JAEZDS010000068.1 GCA_023433205.1 Bacteroidota bacterium | reverse complement strand
TCTTTAAGGTGGCCAATCTACCTTAAGGCTGATTTCGCGGCCTTGCTACGCCGGTCTATGCTTCCTTGTTTCAAAAACTGATTTTAGGCATAGGCTCAACAGTATTATTGTTTAGCCAGCCTTGCAGATCTGTCGGCTCATAAGCGCAAAGGCTTTCAGGCATGAACCAGCCGAAGCATTACTTCATAGTTTCACTGTTTCACGGCCGTTTTACTGGTGCTCCTACTCCCCTTTTTCCCAAATGGTATCCTATATAAACCGCAACCATCAGGCTAATCGCGAACACTCCCCAATATCTCCTTGAAATAACTTTTTCTACCTCACTAAGTGGTGTACCAAATAGCTGCTGGATTTGACTGTAGTTCATCATCATTTTATTTTATTTGTCCGTTTAATCAAAATAATCGCTGGTTCGATCAGATAGATCTGGTAGTTGCCGCAGTTCAAATAGCGGCAATCTAGGCCTTTGGGTGCATTGAAACTAATGCTTACAGGAACACACATTTTAAAATCGAATCTGCTCGCCAATAAAACATCAATAAAGAAATGTGTACCCTCCTTGGCATCTACGGAGAGTGAATCTAGAATTTGCTGGTTTTTGTCTATAGATGACGTTGCTACTGTACCGTCAATTGCGGACGAATTGGCAACATTTAGGTGCGTCTCATCCAGCGGGAGCAGCAACTTAAACGCTTTTCCCATTTCTACCTGATTCTTCAGGCGACGTTGCATATTATAATGGTCATCGGCATGCTGATCGCAGCAGTAATCTCTGCCCCGATTTTTTACCATGTGCGCCTTCTTGCAATTCGGATGTGGACAAATTCGGTACCTGTCGCTAGTTTGGTCTAGTGGAACAACAGGCTGATGAGTATCATCATGTTTTTGCATCAAAATTAAGTTTGTAGTTTAATCTTTTGGTTTACTAAAAAAGTTTGTAGTATACGTTGACTTGATACGCAAAGCTTCCTGCAATTCAGCTTCATTTATCAGTTTGTGGCTGCCCGCCTGCAAGCGATCTATGCTCCTTCCTTTAACGGTTTCAAACAGTTTAATTTTATTATTGATAGTGACATGACTTAAATGATATTTCTTACAGGCTTCTTTGATTGATAAAAAATCTGGGACTGAACTGGAAGTATTGGCAGGTAGAAATGTTTGTAGTTGCTTCATAATAGCCAAATTCTGCTGTTGCAGTGCGATGATCTGTTCTTTTAGCCAGATCAGCTCTTTTCCCTCTATAAGCGCAACGCCGTTCATTAGATTATATTTACAAAAGTATAGACCCTAATGCAAAAAACGAGGTCAGTTGATCAAAAATGGTTTATAAGTGGTTTAAAAATTGTTTTTAGCAATCTTCAAAACAGTCATGTGACGGCCTGAAAATGGGACTTACAGGGTAATTACAACTTCGAAAACCACAGAGAGCATGGGAATGGCATAACGCAAACGTTCTCTGACCTTGTGCATGCGTCTTTTTAGTCTAGTCTATCCTTTAGCATTTCAATTCAAGTGCTTAGTATGAATTCAAGGCTTAGTATGGCCAAATAAATTGTTCAATACCAGAGAACAAACTTCCTTTTTCTGGTTCGGAAGACTCACCATAGTACCAAGCCTTAGTTTCGCACGAAACCACTTTTATCGTAAAACCGCTTTAAATTTGATAATGCACACCTAAGAAGCCACTTCCTGCATTTGGGTCAATAGTTATTAACAGGATTAAAGCGGGGGGGTGAGACAATATCAGATGTTTCACCCCAGGCTCCCCCCCAGAAAAACAAAACCCCCTAAAAACAAGTGTTTCAGGGGGCTTTCCGTGGTCGCGAAGGGATTCAAACCCCTAACCTTCTGATCCGTAGTCAGATGCTCTATTCAGTTGAGCTACGCAACCCTTTCCAATGCTTTGTATTAAAAAGCATTTGGAGGCCGCAAATATAAGGTTTTTTTCTCTAAATCAAACATTCTGCACCGCTGAAAGTGGCCCACCAATTTGCTGGTGTGCCCTAGCGGAGGTTATACCCGTAAGTAAGCCCGTATATAAAGTCTCTGGGAGGTAACCTGTCATAGCCATATTTTCTCTGAAACAGAAAATATGTCTGCAGGTAGCTATTGCGATTGATGGTATATACAAGGCCTGAAAACCACCTGAAGCGGTTAATATAAGCCGGACCGTATATAGAAACCGGCAAATTCACCTCACCCGCTGTGTAAATTTCAAACCTTTTGCTAAGCTCGTATTTAAGGGTTAATTTATTTCGATCGTAAAAATTTGCTCCTCTTTTCCTGATCACATCGTTCTCTGACATTTGCGCCTGTACCAGGTTGCGATACACAATGGTGAAGTAATTTATCTTTTGTTTCACCCTGAAACCTCCATACACCTGGTAACGCTCACCGTATCTGCCTGTCATTTTCCGGCGCAAGCCATACACGCCTCCTCCAATTAACTTAACGGCCTTGCTTACACGGTACTTCACTTCCACATTGCCGTTTATCTGACTGAAATCCGCAATATTGTTGTGAAAGCGGTGCTGCAGGATAAACTCAGTCTCAAGTTTTTTGGTCCAGTTTTTATTTAATTTGGTGTAGAGCCAGAACCGTGCATCGTCATCAAAAAAGTCCTGTGCCTTTGCACCGGCTGCGAGCAGGCATATTATTGTTATCCAAAGGTACCCGAAATTGTTTGTAGTAATTTTTTGCATATGCTTCTGCATGCCAATTTTATGCCAGCACTGTTGAGGCAGGGACCCGGCACTCTCAGCAAAATCAATTCAGATCAGCGCCTTCAGGTCAACATGCCTGATGTATTTATCAAGCCGGTCGCCATTCTTAAAAGGAGTGATCTCAGCTATTCTGCCGTCTTTGTTTGATAGCACAACCTCTACATAAAATCTTTCCAGATAATACAAATTGGTGATGATCTGCAGATCAATGTACTTGTCAATAAACACTCCCTCATCCCACAGAAGGTTGGCCCTTCCGTTCATGTCAAGTTTCATATAATCATAAATTTCCACGCCCAGCTAATTTAGTTCCAACACCAACTGACATACAAAATCATGCCAGTTTGGATTGCCTGGCAGCTCCCCATCGAAATCCAAAGAGTCAAATCTTATGCCTGAAACCAGCCTCCTTTTATTGGTTCTGAAGCACTAAAAAAGCCTTCCCGGCGGAGGAAGGCTTTTCGCTTGAAAGCTAATAGTGTCAACCAATAAACATGAAAAAATTATATAGCTAGCAAGATTATTTGGGTATTTATACGGTGGAAATAACAATAGGTTGCGCTAATTTCTGCCCGGAAAACATAAAAAGCACCGGTGCTGAGGAATTCTTAGGTTTGCAGGGGAACAGACCGTTTTGATGTGGACCAAATGCTTGCAGAAGTCCAGAAATACTGGTTATCCGGCGAATATCAAGGCGAAAAAAAGATCCAAAACGATCGATGTGGCTAAGCACTATCTCACAGTTTGCCACCTTCCAGCTGTAAGTAAATTCCACGTCATTTAACTTTCTAAAATTACCGGGAACCGACAGCTCATCAGTGATATTCTGACGGATCTTTTCAAAAGCGGTTTCGCTGATATAGGCACTTACATTTCGCAATTTTTTCCTGTGACAGAAAAAACCAGGTTCAAAGATCACACGAAGGTCGACGGTTACGCCGAAAAGCTGCTCATTTTTCCAGATAACCTGTTCTTTGCCCACATGTTGTCTGCTTTCGGGCATTCCGTAGTCCATCAGCTTGTTAAAACTGGTTTTCCACGGAATAAGCACAGAACTGCTGCCCAGAGCTATTCCCTCCTTTAACTTTTGCAGCGTACAATTTTTCATCAGGTTCAACTACATGGTCTTTATACAAGACAGTGATACAGTTATTTACCCCCAAACCAACCAATTTTTTTAATTATCTGATAATTAGACACTTAATATGCGCCAACCACTTTATGTTAGCCTTCGTACTTTTGCGGGATGCGTTATCAACAGATCATTAGCGAGATCAGGGAAAAATCAGCCCAACCAGGTCACCGGGCAGCATACGATATTTATCAGCTCCTTAACAACAACAAACAACATTTTAAAGACAAGATCGACAAGGAGGACCTCAAGGTGCTGTTAAAAGACCTTGAAACATTAAGTGAGAGTAACCCTGCCAACTACCATACTTCAATGTACAAACGTGAAGCCGAACAGGTTCTGGGCAGGCTGTTATTTTACCTTGAAAGGATCGTGTAGAACAATATGGACATTGCGCTGTTTATAGGAAAAGTATGGCCAGAACCCGCCTCCTCTGCAGCCGGAACCCGGATGGTGCAACTGCTTGAGGCCTTTGCTGAGCAGGGTTACCAACTGTACTTTGGCAGTGCCGCGGCCCAATCTGCCCATTCATTGCAGGCAGAAACGCTTGGCGCAAAAGCCTTTCCGGTGGAATTAAATAGCGATAACTTCAACAAGCAGTTAGCAACCCTGAACCCGGATATTGTGGTCTTCGACCGCTTCACCACCGAAGAACAATTCGGCTGGAGAGTTGCTGAAAACTGTCCGCAAGCCATCAGGATACTTAACTCAGAAGACCTGCACTTTTTAAGAAACGGACGTGAGAAAGCTCTAAAAGAAAACAAGGAAAATGCCGGCGAACATCTGAAAAATTCCGTCACCATGCGGGAGATCGCAAGCATACTGCGCTGCGACCTTACCCTTATCATTTCCTCTTATGAAATAAAACTGCTTGAAGAAAAATTCCAGCTCAATCCACAGCTGCTATTTTACCTGCCATTTCTGTTTAAACCCATTACAGGTGAACAATCACAATTGTGGAGAGAATACCACGAAAGGGAGGATTTTATTTTTATAGGTAATTTTCTCCACGCTCCAAATGCCGATGCTGCCCTCTATCTGAAAAAAGAGATCTGGCCATTGATCAGGGCCATAAAACCCGAGGCGCGGCTAAGACTTTGTGGGGCTTATGCCGGCAGCGAGATTACAGAACTTCACAAACCCTCTGAGGGATTTATGGTTGAAGGAAGAGTAAAAAACAGCGGCGAAGCCTTACACAAAGCAAGGGTTTGCCTGGCGCCATTAAGGGCCGGGGCGGGATTAAAAGGAAAAGTTGCAGAAGCAATGATGAATGGAACTCCCTCGGTATGCAGCTCAATAGCAGCAGAAGGCCTGGCCACTGATGACACGTGGCCGGGGATAATCGCAGATAATAGTACTGAATTTGCAAGGGCAGCAGTTTTGCTGTACAGCAACAAAGAGTTGTGGAATAAATCACAGCAAAAAATCAGCAGGACATTTAACGCAGTTTTTAACCGCAAAAAGCATCTGCAGGAATTTTTCAGCACACTGGATCAGCTTCGCAATAACATAATGACACACCGCAATAACAATTTTTACGGCGCCATGCTAATGCATCACACCATGCACTCAAGCAGATGGCTTTCAAAATATATTATCGCAAAAAATCAGCTAAAAAGATCAGAAAATGAAAAAACGTCAGATAGGTAAGTCTTCTTTATATACCGCACCTCTTGCTTTTGGCGGCAATGTTTTTGGGTGGACGATTGACGAAAAACAGTCATTTAAATTACTTGATGAGTTTGTTGGTGAAGGTTATAACCTGATTGACACTGCAGATGTATATGCGCGCTGGGCGGGAAAAGGAGGGGAGTCGGAGACTATCATCGGCAGGTGGCTTACTGCCCGCAATAATCGCGATAAAGTGATCATTGCCACCAAAGCCGGAATGGACATGGGTGAAGGTCCGGGACTAAAAAAAAATTACATCATCAAAGCGATAGAACGTTCGCTTCAGAGATTGCAGACAGGCCATGTTGACCTTTACCAAAGCCATAAAGACGATGCAGGCACAGCTGTAGAGGAAACGCTGGAGGCTTATGATATCCTCATAAAAACGGGCAAAGTAAGGTACATTGGAGCAAGTAATTTTAGCGCTGAGCGGTTAACGCAGTCACTGGCTGCTTCCGCAGAGAAAAATATCCCCCGTTATGAATGTCTTCAGCCGCACTATAACCTGTGTGAGAGGAGCATCTTTGAAAAAGAGCTTGAAGGTCTTTGCAGGAAAGAGAATCTGGGTGTGATACCATATTATTCACTCGCGGCAGGCTTTTTAACAGGCAAATACCGTAACGAAACCGACTCCAGCAAAAGTGTGCGCGGAAAAGGCGCGCTAAAATACCTCAATGCACGGGGACTGCGGATACTTGCAGCTCTGGATGAGATTTCAGGTAAGCACAACTGCACCCAGGCGGCGGTGTCAATTGCCTGGCTGCTTGCCAATCCGGTTGTTACTGCTCCTATAGCAAGTGCCACAACCGTTGAGCAGTTAAGGGAGCTGATGGCAGGTGCCACACTTGAATTGTCGGAGCAGGAAAAGAAAAGCCTTGACGCTGCCAGCGCCATTTAGGAATTGGAATCCCTAGCAGGTTTGACCTTGCGACCAGGCTATTCGCTCAGTTCCGCTTTCAATTCAGCGGTAGCCGCTGTGGACTCGTCCTTTTTCTTATTATCGAAATCGAGCGGTTTCAGTATATAACCTGAAATACCCAGTCTTTTTGACTCAGCGCGATCATACTCCTCGGCCGAGGTGGTCATTACAAACACCTTGATACTGTTAAGAGAGTAATATTTTTTGATGATCCGCAGAAATTCCAGCCCGTTCATTTTAGGCATGTTCATATCAAGCAGGATGATATCCGGCTGTACTTTGTCGGAATTTGCCTCGTTACTGCCCATCAGCATTGAGAGGGCGTCAACCCCGTTATGGGCAACGTACAGGGTATGTTCTATGTTAAGTTTTGCCAACGCACGTTTAACGCTGATCACATCAAGATAATCGTCTTCAACCAGTAGTATTTTCTTGTGTTTCATCATTTGTTTTGCTTCAATATTTATGCCATGTAAACCTGAATGTTGTACCTGTGCCGGGTTCAGATTCCACCCGGATAGTGGATTTTTGTTCCTCTATGATCCTTTTTACGATTGCCAGGCCCACACCAGTGCTTTCAAAAGCGTCGCGCTCTTTAAGGGTCTGGAAGATCATAAAAATTTTGTCAAAATATTCTTTCTGGATGCCGATCCCGTTGTCGCTCACCTCAAACTCATATACTTCCCCCAGATCTCTTGCGCTTATGCTGATCTGACCCTTTTCCTTGTCGTTATATTTCACCGCGTTACTGATGAGATTTGAAAAAACCTGTTCAATGAGTAAACGGGGCGTTTTTATTACCGGCAGCTGCGAAATAGAGACGATAAAATTCTGAGGAACGAGCACCTCTATGAGTTCCCGCACCATGGCGTCGAGGTCAACCATTTCGGCGCTCTGCTGACCTCTTCCTATACGCGCGTAGGCGAGTAAACCATTGATCATGTTCTCAAGGCGGCGGGCTCTTCCTTTGATCAGCTCAATGTTCTCGCGCACCTGGGGCGTTATTTCACTGGCATGGTCTTCCTCCATCCAGCTGATAATATTATCAATTCCCCTCAGCGGAGCCTTGAGGTCGTGCGACACAACATAGGCAAAATCGTCAAGGTCCTTATTTTTCTTTTTTAGATCCCTGAAGTTCTTTTCGAGGGTCTGCGACATCCTGTTAAGTGATTCTGAGAGCCGTTTAAGTTCATCGCGCTGCCGGTCATCAACCGTTGTAAAATTACCTTTTGAGATCTCTTCGGCGATATCAACCATTTTTGAGATGCGCCGCGTGATGATCCGTGTGAGGTAGATGCTCGACAGCAGGGCGAGGAATACGGAGATCAGCGTAAGCGCCAGATTCATCTTTTCGGTTTCTTCAATGGATTCCTGAAGTTTGTTTCTTCTTTCCTGCCGCACCCTGTACTCAAAACCGTCGAACCGGTCGCTGAGGCTTTTTATCTGATCATTCAGCTTTTTACCAACATAGGTTTTTACCTTTTCCTCGAAAAGTGTTTTAAACTTGGCGTTGGCTTCCGGCAGGGTGTCTCTTTTGGTAGTGATTAGCGAGGTAGCATATTTTACCCATACACCATGCAGCAGTTCCATTGAATCGAGCTTTCCTCTTTGCCGCTCAGACGAAACGTAAAGCCGTAACTCTTTAAAAAGCGGAGGAATAACCTGAAGCGCCTCGTTGTATGGTTCCAGAAACGCTTCCTGTCCTGTTAGTAGATAGCCCCTGTAGCCGCTCTGCATCTCAATGATATGCTTGTGCAGCATGTTTGAATTCCTGATCACCGCTTCGGAGTTGTTGAGGTACTCAAAATTTCTTATCACCTCGTTGCTGAGCCGCAGGTTGATAAGCAGACTTGTACCGAAGATCACTATTAAGCTGATAAATCCTGTGAGCAGTTTTGATCTAATAGTCATACCGCTGTCAGCTATATACCAGTTCTGGCACTGGGAGACTTATGGTGAATATTGTTCCTTCGTTCACTCCGCTTTTGGCGCTTATGTGTCCGTGGTGTTCTTCCACTATTTTTTTACAGATCGCCAGACCAATACCGGTGCCTTTATATTCCGGACCGGCATGTAATCGTTTGAACATTGTAAAAACCTGATCGGCATATTGCTGTTCGAAACCGATACCGTTATCCTGCACGAGGATACGCCAGAAACGTTTCGCTCCTGCACTATCTGTGGCAGTAAGCGGCTCATCGATTTTTGCGCTGATCCTTATTACAGGCGCCAGGTCTTTTCGTGCATATTTAAGGCTGTTGCTGATAAGGTTATCGAACAGCGACTTCATCAGTTCAGGGCTCACGGTAAGCTCAGGGAGTTTTTCCACCTCCACCCTGGCGTTTTTCTCCTGTATGCGCTGTTCAAGATCGGCCAGCACCTCGTTCACCACACTGTTCAGGCTCACATTTACCAGCGTTCCCTTTTCAACGGAGATCTTGCTGAAAGCCAGGATATCATCGATAAGATTCTGCATACGGATACATGCAGACTGCATTTTATCGATAAAAAGCTGCCCTTCTTCGCCAATTACCGAGGCGTAGGTTTCGCTTATTCGTTCGCTAAAGATCCTGATCTTGCGCAGCGGCTCCTGAAGGTCGTGAGAAGCCATGTAGGCAAAACGATCAAGCTCCTTGTTTGTTGACTCAAGCTGAGCGATGTTCTCAAGCAGCTGTTTGTTAAGCTCGCGGGCGTGCACTTCTGAAGCGATGCGGTCTTTGATCTCTATCTCAAGACTTCGGTTGATAGCGATCAGTTTCTGTTCCTGGGCAACGAGCTGGTGATTTTTCTTATAAAGCTCAACAAACACCGCCACCTTCGCGCGAAGCAATTCTGGCTGTATGGGTTTATAGATATAATCAACTGCCCCCGCCTTGTACCCTTTAAAAAGATTCTCATCGCCGTAGCTGTGCGCAGTAATAAAAATAATGGGTATGTGCCGCAGCTTCTCGCGCTGATAGATCATGGTAGCTGTCTCGAAGCCGTTCAGCTCGGGCATTTCCACGTCCATCAGAATGAGTGTGAAGTCAAAATCCTTTAAAAGGATCTTCAGTGCTTCCCTTCCTGAGTTTGCTCTGATAATATCGTACCCGTCTTTCCAGAGAATACTTTCCATCGAGAGCAAATTGTTCTCACGGTCATCCACCAGTAAGATCTTTACCTTCAATGTTTTTTTCATAGCGTCATTCTATTTATAAAACCAGATCCTCATCATTGAAAGTAACTGATCCATTTTAAGAGGTTTTGTGATATAATCCGAAGCCCCGGCTTCAATACACTTCTGACGATCACCTTTCATGGCCTTGGCTGTTACCGCAATAATTGGCAGTGCATTGTTCTTGTGTTCACGCCTTATCTTCTGCATGGTCTCATAGCCGTCCATCTCGGGCATCATAATATCCATCAGCACCATTTCAATGTCATCGCTCTCGTTCATCAGTTCAATGGCTTCCTTTCCACTTTCTGCAGTAATTACATTGATGCTGTATTTTTCGAAAACCGTAGTGATGGCAAAAAGATTACGTACATCATCGTCAACCACCAGCACTTTTTTTCCTGAAAGGATGTCGTTCTTCATTCTGGTGTTCTGCATCATCCTGCGTTTTTCAGGAGAAAGCTGAGCATAATTCACGTGCATGTACATCATAGCCTCTTCAAGCAGCCTGTCGAGAGAGTTCACATCCTTTAGCACCACGCTGCTCGATAACTTGTTGAGCTTCGAAAGTTCTTCACGGCTGAAATCGCGAGCTGAATACACTATCACCGGTGTCATGGTGTTGCTGGTGGAATTAAAGCGCCCCAGTAGCTCAATACCCGACATATCAGGCAGTGTGTAATCAACAATTACTGTGTCGTAGCTGTTCTCATTTAAAAGAGCAAGCGCTTTTTCACCAGTTGGTGCGATAGTAACCTCAATTTTATCCTCCTGTATGAGTTTCACAATCTGTGAAGACTCAAGTTCGTTATCTTCAATCACCAGCAGTTTTTTTACATCCTGCTCATTAAAGGTGATCACATCTTTAAAGATATTATCAATCTGCGCGCTTTCTATCGGCTTTTGCAGGAAGCTGCGGGCTCCGCGTTTTAAAGCCAGCAGACGGTTCTCCTCTCCTGAGATCAGATAAACAGGAATATGCCTGTAATTAAGATCGTTCTTGAGAAGATCAAGCACTTTCCAGCCGCTGGTATCAGGCAGCTTAACGTCGAGCGTAATTGCAATAGGATTATAACGCGAAACAAAGTTGAATATCTCGATGTAATTTGTAGCCACAACCACCTTCAGGTCGCTTTCATGCGCTTTGCTCAGCATGATCCTGGCAAAGCGCAGATCGTCTTCAATTACAAGCACCACTTTATCGTTAGGCGTGATAGTGTTTCTGTCGTCTCCGGCTTCATTCAGCATCTCATCAACACCATCCATCTTGTTGCCGTTTTCAATACCATCATCAGTTAACTTAAGTGAACTGAGGATCGCGTTCAACTCCTTCTTGTCGTTGTGCGATGCCGGGGCTGAGCTCTCATTCACCTTTGAATCAGAAGCCCATTCGAGCGGCAGATAAAGTGTAAATACACTGCCTTTGCCAACTTCACTTTCCATTTCAATTGTTCCACCAAGCAGTTCTGCCAGTCCGCGGCTGATGGAAAGTCCCAAACCTGTTCCCCCGTATTTACGGCTTGTTGAACCTTCGGCCTGCTGGAAGGCTTCAAAAATGATCGTCTGCTTATCTGCAGGGATACCAATGCCGGTATCGCTGATGGAAAATGCCACCACGCTTGGCGCATTGTCAAGATCAGGATTACCCGACTTCCATGTTTTATCTTTTGGCTCGTAGATCCTCAGTTTAACCTCACCCTTCTCTGTAAACTTGAAACTGTTCGAGAGAAGATTCTTCAGGATCTGATTCAGTCGCTGCGAATCGGTATCTATCGCATCTGAAAGATGTGTCTCGGTTTCTATCTTAAACTTAAGATTGCGGGCTTCAGCAATGGGTTTAAAGGTAGTTTCTACAAAGGCAGTGATCTCGGCGAAACGTACTTTGGAGATGTTGGCAGTGATAAAACCAGACTCGATCTTTGAAAGGTCGAGAATGTCATTGATGAGCTGCAGCAGGTCATCTCCGCATGAGTGAATTGTTTTTGCGTAATGTGTTTGTTTGTCGGTAAGATTACCCTCGGCATTTTCATACAACTGCTGCGCAAGAATAAGCAGTGAGTTAAGCGGCGTACGCAACTCGTGCGACATGTTGGCCAAAAATTCTGATTTATACTTGGAAGTAAGCGTGAGCTGCTCGGCCTTTTCTTCGAGAGATTTACGGGCCTCTTCAACTTCCTTGTTTTTGGCTTCCACTTCTTCCTTCTGCTTAACAAGCAGTAAGGCTTTGTCCTGAAGTTCATCGTTGGTACGGCGAAGCTCCTCCTGCTGGATCTTTAATTCACCGGCAAGTGATTGCGACTGCGCGAGCAGTTCTTCGGTGCGGGTGTTGGTTTCAATGGTGTTAACAACAATTCCAATACTTTCTGTAAGCTGATTTAGGAAATCGAGGTGGATCTGACTAAAGGTGTCAAGTGAGCCCAGCTCAATCACCGCTTTTACGTTGTTTTCAAATAATACCGGCAGAACAATAAGATTAGCCGGTCTGGCGCGGCCAAGTCCTGAGCTTACCTTTACATAATCATTCGGCACATTGCTGATGATGATCCGCTCTTTTTCAAAAGCACACTGTCCAACCAGACCCTCGCCTATTCCAAATTCTCTGGGTATCTGTTTTTCTGCCCTGTAGGCGTAGGCCGCGTACAATTTCAGTTTTGGTTTTTCTTCGGCAGAAAGAATATAGAAAGCGCCATAATGAGCGGCAACAACCTGTGCAAGTTCTGAAAGGATACGTTTAGCCACAGTCTGCAGGTCTTTCTGACCCTGTAACATCTGGGTAAACTTGGCAAGATTTGATTTCAGCCAATCCTGCTCCTGGTTCAGGGTGGTTGTTTCACGCAGATTGGTGATCATCTGGTTGATGGTATCTTTTAAAGCTTCCACTTCACCTTTTGCGTCAACACGGATATTGCGGGTGAGGTCGCCTTTTGTAACCGCCGAGGCTACCTCTGAGATAGAGCGTACCTGCGTTGTTAGATTCTGTGCGAGCTGATTAACGTTTTCTGTAAGATTTTTCCAGATGCCAGAAGCACCGGGAACACTGGCCTGACCACCTAGTTTTCCTTCAACACCCACTTCACGGGCCACATTGGTAACCTGATCGGCGAATACAGCGAGCGTTTCGATCATCTCGTTGATTGTTTCTGTAAGCTGCGCCACTTCACCTTTGGCGTTGATTGAGAGTTTCTGGCGAAGATTTCCGGTAGCAACAGAGGTTACAACCTTGGCTATACCACGCACCTGCGAGGTGAGGTTGGTTGCCATCATGTTCACCGAATCGGTTAGGTCTTTCCAGGTACCGGCAACACCGGCCACATAGGCCTGTCCGCCAAGTTTTCCTTCTGTACCTACTTCGCGTGCAACACGGGTTACTTCAGAAGCAAAGGCCCTGAGCTGATCAACCATTTTATTAATGGTGTTCTTCAGATCGAAGATCTCACCTTTAACATCAACAGTAATAGTTTTTGAGAGGTCGCCGCTGGCCACCGCTTTAGTTACCTCTGCAATGTTACGTACCTGTGAGGTAAGATTACCGGTCATCTGGTTCACTGAATCGGTAAGATCTTTCCAGGTTCCGGCAACACCAGGCACAAATGCCTGCCCGCCGAGCTTACCATCGGTACCTACCTCTCTCGCCACACGTGTTACCTCAGAGGCGAAACCGCGGAGCTGATCCACCATTGTATTAAGTGTTTCTTTCAGCTGGAGTATTTCACCGCGTACGTCAACGGTAATTTTTTTGGAGAGGTCGCCATTGGCAACAGCAATTGCCACATCGGCAATATTACGCACCTGTGCCGTGAGGTTACCGGCCATCTGGTTCACAGAGTCGGTAAGATCTTTCCAGGTTCCTGCAACGCCGGGCACAAAAGCCTGCCCGCCGAGTTTTCCTTCTGTACCTACCTCGCGCGCCACCCTGGTAACTTCGCTGGCAAAACCGCGCAGCTGATCTACCATGGTGTTGATGGTATTTTTAAGTTCGAGGATCTCTCCTTTAACATCCACCGCGATCTTACGCGAAAGGTCGCCGTTGGCCACGGCTGTTGTTACCTCAGCAATGTTACGTACCTGAGAGGTAAGATTGGATGCCATTTTATTTACAGAGTCGGTAAGGTCTTTCCAGGTACCGCCAACGCCAGGCACATAAGCCTGACCACCGAGCTGCCCTTCGGAACCCACCTCACGCGCAACACGGGTTACCTCTGAACCAAAAGAGTTCAGCTGGTCAACCATTGTATTGATCGTATTTTTTAATTCAAGGATCTCGCCCTTTACATCAACGGTAATTTTTCTTGAAAGGTCACCTTTGGCAACGGCAGTTGTTACCTCAGCGATATTACGCACCTGAGCCGTTAAGTTTGACCCCATCTGATTCACGGAGTCGGTGAGGTCTTTCCAGATGCCGTCAACGCCTTCAACTGTAGCCTGCCCGCCGAGTTTCCCTTCTGAACCTACTTCGCGCGCCACACGGGTTACTTCAGAACCGAAGGAGTTGAGCTGATCCACCATTGTATTGATGGTATTCTTCAATTCAAGGATCTCTCCCTTAACATCAACTGTAATTTTTCTGGAAAGGTCGCCTTTTGCCACCGCCGTTGTTACCTCCGCGATGTTCCGCACCTGGGCGGTAAGGTTACTTGCCATCTGGTTCACGGAGTCGGTAAGGTTCTTCCATGTTCCACCTACCCCTTCCACGGTAGCCTGTCCGCCGAGTTTGCCTTCAGTGCCCACCTCAAGCGCCACGCGGGTCACCTCAGAGGCGAAGGAGTTGAGCTGGTCAACCATGGTATTGATAGTATCTTTAAGTTCGAGGATCTCGCCCTTCACATCAACGGTAATTTTTCTTGAAAGGTCGCCCCGCGCCACCGCCGTTGTTACCTCGGCAATGTTCCGTACCTGCGCTGTAAGATTAGAACCCATCTGGTTCACCGAATCGGTGAGGTCTTTCCAGATGCCGTCAACCCCTTCAACTGTGGCCTGTCCGCCAAGTTTTCCTTCAGAACCTACCTCACGCGCCACACGCGTTACTTCTGAACCAAAAGAGTTGAGCTGATCAACCATCGTATTAATGGTCTTTTTCAGTTCGAGGATCTCACCTTTTACGTCAACGGTAATTTTTTTGGAGAGATCGCCTTTGGCCACAGCGGTTGTTACATCGGCAATGTTACGTACCTGAGCGGTGAGGTTACCTGCCATCTGATTCACCGAATCTGTAAGGTCTTTCCATATTCCGTCAACCCCCTCAACTGTAGCCTGGCCGCCAAGTTTTCCTTCTGAACCTACTTCACGCGCAACACGCGTTACTTCAGATCCGAATGAGTTGAGCTGGTCAACCATTGTATTGATCGTTTGTTTTAGTTCGAAGATCTCTCCCTTAACATCCACAGTGATCTTACGCGAAAGATCGCCCTTAGCTACCGCAGTTGTTACCTCGGCAATGTTACGCACCTGAGCCGTTAAATTGCCTGCCATCTGGTTCACCGAATCGGTAAGGTCTTTCCATACACCGGCCACACCTTTTACTTCGGCCTGACCGCCAAGTTTACCTTCTGAACCTACCTCGCGTGCAACACGTGTTACCTCAGCTGAGAACGAGTTCAGCTGGTCAACCATGGTATTAATTGTTTTTTTGAGTTCGAGGATCTCTCCTTTTACGTCAACGGTAATTTTTCTTGACAGATCGCCGTTTGCCACTGCGGTTGTTACTTCAGCGATATTCCGCACCTGACCTGTGAGGTTGGAAGCCATCTGATTCACCGAGTCGGTTAGATCTTTCCAGGTGCCTGCAACACCTTTTACCTGAGCCTGTCCTCCAAGTTTACCTTCGGTACCCACCTCAAGCGCCACACGGGTTACTTCGGAAGCGAAGGAGTTGAGCTGATCCACCATTGTATTAATGGTATTCTTAAGTTCGAAGATCTCACCCTTTACGTCAACGGTAATTTTTTTTGAAAGGTCGCCCTTAGCCACCGCCGTTGTTACATCGGCGATGTTACGCACCTGGTCGGTAAGGTTCCCAGCCATCTGGTTTACCGAATCGGTTAACTCTTTCCACACGCCGCCCACGCCTTTTACTTTTGCCTGTCCACCCAGTTTACCTTCAGAACCTACCTCACGGGCAACACGTGTTACTTCCATTGTAAAGAGGTTGAGCTGTTTCACCATGTCGTTCACCTCTTTGGCGATGCGGGCGAATTCACCTTGCAGCACATGGTCGCTCATTTCGAGCGGTATCTGCTGTGACAGATTTCCTTTTGCAACTGCAGAGATCACCCGGTCAATTTCCCGGATGGGGTAAACCAGATCTGAAATAAGGGTATTAAGTGCTTCAACACCAATGTTCCATTCTCCATTGGCATTTGGCAAAGCTATTCTGTGATTAAGTTTTCCTTCCTTTCCTATACCGGTTTGCGCTTTTACAAATTCCTGGGTGAGCTTGCGGTTAATGAGGATAATGTCGTTGAGGGTGTCGCAGATCTTTCCGCTTACCCCGGTCCGGTCTAATGGCATCTGCACATTAAAATTCCCATTGCGCATCTCTACCAGCGTACTCAGCAACCGTAAATGATCGAGGGTCTCGGGATCGTTGCCGGAGGACTGTTTTTCTGATTTTGACGAACCTGCTTTTCCCTGCCCGTTCTTTAACACTTTTCCTTTCTTGTGAACCCCGTTTTGCTCAACAGCGGCTCCCAGTTCGGGATTTGTTGACAAATTTTCCATATCTAAAAGCTGAGTTTAATGTTGCGTGATTTTAATAACCGTCTTTTCAAATGTAACTAATTAACCAGCAAAATGATAGCAATGTTGTTAATTAATATTTTTGGGTAAAAAAGTCCACAAAAACGCACACCGCAAAATTGATGCCAGTGGGTTTTTGTATGATTTTGCCAGCGAAGGGGCATTATATGAATAACGCTGCCAGCCGGAATTAAATCCTGATTAACAATTATCGACCAAAAATAACTGAGCGAGCCGGTTAAAAAACAACCGAGCGGACTTTTCTACCCTTGCTACGGGTATAGCGACTTTTTAGTGACATCCCATAGGTGATATTCACCGATATAAAGGAATCCTTCTTGTCGGGATTGCCCCTTGGCGCCTGATTTACCGGTGAACCATTTTCATCCACCCCATGCCAGCCATAGTTTTTTTCGAAACCAGGAGGTTGTTTGGTCACCTCATTGTTCCTGTTTGATAAGGCAACGGCGGTATGGCTGTTGAGGTCTGCCGGATTGCGGTAAACAGTTGAAATGTCGTCGAGATAGTCGGTGTTTGTATAACGCCAGTTGAATTCAAGACCCAGTCTGTGCGCCCTTCTTCTTTTTACCAGCGTTACATAAAAACCTGCACCAAAAGGAAGGCAGTAACCAAACTTGCTGTATCGCACACCTTCGGTTTGCAGTGGCTGCAGGGCAATGTAAGAACCCTGGTACAAGGTTTTGGGATTGTGATAAAAGGCCCCGATACCTGCGAACATATAAGCGGTGAAATACACGTTGGTGCGCATGTAAATACCCATTGGTTTATCCGAATTATAAAAGTGCCATTGAAAGGTTCCTTCCAGGTCGTATATATCATTCCTGAAACTGAGATTCCGGTATTTGCGGCCGGGGTTTGAAGACAGCCTGTCCTCTCCGCTTATGCGCAGGTAATGCATTGCCAGCTTTGCGGAAAGCTGCGGTTTAAAACGGTACCGAAGATATGGCCCCACATCCCAGCGCGTTTTCTCAAACTTCATGTCATAAATAAAAGGTCGGGCGGAACGTTCACGTCCACCTATCTCTCCCAGGTAATTAGAAGGTCCGGCATGAATACCTGCTTCCCATTTATAACCTTTTTGGGCATGAATATCCTGCCAAAAACATCCGATAAAAAGTGCAGGTAAAAGGAAATGTCTGAATTTAGTCAACACAAAAAAACCCTGTAGGGCTCAAATATAGTAATTTCATTTACAAGGCAAGAGATGTAACAGCTTTATTATTAGCATTTAAAGTCTTTTAAACGGGGAAATGCACATTTATTCAACACCAATCGATTTATTAACAGGGTCCGGTCATATTATAAACAATTATTGTTGTTTTGACCTGGTGATTGTAATAAAAGAGGGGAAATGGTCGCTATAACCTGCGGTATAGATCCCTCCGCTAAATGTTCTGAAAGGATAACCTCTGAAATTTCCCTGCTCGTTCACCAGAAAAGGCCTGTTAAAAACATAGGCCTCCTCAAATTGCCATCCTTTTCCCTTCAACCAGCTTCCGTTCAGAATAATCTGATCAAATAAGTTCCAGCTATCATTCCAGGCCAGCGTACCAACACCTTTTAAATATAGGGGTGCCATGGTGTTGTAAAGCATGGCCGGACGAATATTCAGGGTTTGTGGCTTTGCTCCAAGTATATCGCGAACAGAATAACTTACCGGATCATCATTGAGGTCGCCCATGATCACAATTTTGGTACCTGCATTCTTGCGCAGCACATTGTCGCATAATCGTTTTACCACAATAGCAGCTGCCACCCGGTTTCGCCTGCTGGCAAGCTCGCCGCCACGCCGCGAAGGCCAGTGGCAAACGATCACAGCCATCTTTTCTCCTCCAAACTCACCTTCGGCCAGCAGCACATCGCGGGTACTGTGCGAAGTATCTGATAAACCCACTCTGTGTGAAGAGGCGTTGTGAAGGGTAAAATAAGCGGGATTATATAATAAACAGGGATCGATACCTCTTGCATCGGGCCCTTCTATCAGAACATATTTAAAATTGTGCCGCGCCAGCAACGGCATGTTTACCAGATCTTCGAGCACCCGCTCATTTTCAACCTCACACATACCCAGCAGACTGAGGCCGTGGGGGCTATGTTCCCTGCCTATCTGACTGATGACCTCACTCAGTCTTTGCAATTTATGCCTGTACCGTTCATCGTCCCATGCATAAGTACCGCCTGGTGTAAACTCTTCATCCAACTTATAAGGATCATTTACCGTATCAAAAAGATTCTCGACATTCCAGAAACCTAGAACAGCCACCTCTTTCTGCCCGTACAAAAAAGAAGCTGAATAAAACAGCGCTACAATAAATAAAGGTCGCAAGAGATAAAACATCACTCAAACTTACGTATTCGGATGGAAAGTTTAGTCTACGTTCCGGGCAGATTGGTCTACAATTTCAGGCCCGCGGTATAAAAAGTCGCCCAGGCTGTTACAAATCAATACATTTGTACGGGCACCCAAAACATGAGCAAACAAATTACATTTCTTGTAATTATGTTCTTTTTCTTAGCAGGCACATCACAAACTGATAGTGCAGCGAAAGCGTTTTATCCCGACTCTGTTTCGGTTTTTCAAATCCCTCTTTTCAATACCGGTGCAGAAGAAGGGGAAGCAGGTTTTGAGCAGCAGGATATTTCAGGCCTGCTGCAGGCAAGCAGAGATATTTTCTCGCAATTTGCATCCTTTCAATTCGGGCAGGCACGATTCAGGATGCGCGGCTACGGGACAGGCCATCATCAGGTGCTTTTGAACGGAGTTGATCTGAGTAATCCGGAAACAGGCATCAGCAGCTGGAGCACCTGGGGCGGACTAAACGATGTAACACGGTTTGTGGAGAGTCGTTTTGGAAATACAGCCAGCCGTTATAACTTTTCAGGCAAGGCCGGTTACACCAATATAGATTCAAAGGCATCGTCATTTAAAAAATTCACACGCTGCTCCTATACATCATCCGGCAGAATTTACAGGCACAGGCTGATGTTCACACAAAGCAGCGGCATGAACAGAAGAGGTTGGGCATTTACCGGCTCCGGTTCCTTCAGATCAGGTGACGAGTTGCAAGTGCCTGGCACCTACTTCAGCGCATGGGCACTTTATACCTCTATCGACAAAAAAATTAACCATCAACACCTGCTCAGTCTGTCGGCTTTTGTTGCTCCTGTTGAACAGGGAAGACGGAACTCCGCAGTAATGGAAGCCTATCAACTGACCAACAACAATTTTTATAACAGTGCCTGGGGCTGGCAGAATGGAAAGATCAGGAACGCAGCGGTAAGTTCAGTTTCAAAACCAACTCTGATGCTGATCCACAACTTTACGCCCGACCAGCAGACAAAACTCAGCAGCAGCCTCAGTTTCCAGGCAGGAAAGAGCGGGATCACAGGACTTAATTATTCCGATGCCACATCTCCCCGTCCCGATTATTACAAGTACCTGCCATCCTATTCTTTTCTGATGGGAGACAGCTCTACAGGCGACATGACAAGCATAAGCTGGGAAACAAATCCTGCAGCGGCACAGGTAAATTGGGATGAACTGATTGCCGTAAACAAAGCCAATTTATACAGCACCAATGCAGATCAGGCCGTTAACACCACTGAAACACGGGCGCGGTATCTGCTCGAAAAAAGAGAAGAGGCGCAAAAACAGCTGGTGGCTAATATTATCTATAACAAGCGAAAAAACAGGACTTTTATTTCGGCAGGTTTTAACGCGCGCTGGTTCAGCGCCAGAAAATACAAAGTAGCTGAAGATCTGCTTGGCGCAACTTTCTGGCTTGACGTTGACCAGTTCGCGGAAGAACTCGGCGTGGAAGACCAGTTCAGACAAAACGACATTGACAAGCCAAACAGAAAAGTTCGTACTGGAGAACGTTTCGGCTACGATTACACGATCAACATTCAACGTGCCGAAAGCTGGATGCAGGCTGAATATAATCTGAAGAAAACAGATCTGTATTTTGGAGGAAGCCTGTCGGTGACCAATGCGTGGCGGACAGGACATATAGCCAACGGAAAATTCCCTCACTCGAGCAAAGGCGAAAGTGAAAATTTGCTGATGGCCGGGCAGGGGCTAAAAGCGGGCGCTACGTACAAACTCAGTGGAAGACAATATCTGTCTTTTAACGGCACCTGGCAACGGAGGCCACCTCCTGTTTCCGGTATTTTTATCTCTCCGGCCAGCCGCAACACTCTGGTTGAAGATCTGAAGCAGGAAGAGATAAGGGGTGGCGACCTCAACTACAACATCAGGAATCCCTATTTCAAATTAAGATTAAGCCTGTTTATTTCTGAAGTGAAAGATCAGCTGTGGTTACGCAGCTTCTGGCACGATGGCTACAATACATTCGTAAACATGGTAATGAAAAATGTGCGCACAAGCTACCAGGGTGTGGAATTTGCCGTGGAAAAAAACATCTCTGGCAGGCATTTTTTTCAGTTTGCCTTTGGTTTGTCGGAAGCGCTGTACAAAGGAAGACCAGGACTTGAGGCATGGCAGGACAATAACAACAACGCTTTGTTCACGAATGAGGAAGTGTACCTGAAAAATTACCGCAGCAACAGTGCTCCCCAGCTGGCCACAGGAGCGGGCTACAGGATAGCCGGAAAGAATTTCTGGTTCCTGGCACTGGCGGTTAATTTTTTTGATCATCAATATGTAGAAGTTAATCCGCTAAAAAGAACAAGCCAAGAGGCCAGCCGTTTTCTCAGCACTGAAGCCGATCAGTACCTGGAGATAGTCAGGCAGCAGAAACTTCCCTCTTACTTTATAACGAACCTCAGCGGGGGTAAGTCTTTCCGATTAAGACATAAATTATACCTTAATCTGAACCTGAGCATAAACAACCTCTTTAACAATACCACAGCTGTTGTAAGCGGATTTGAACAATTGCGCTACAATCCGGCCTATCCTTCACTGTTTCCACCCAAATACCTTTTCCTTACCGGCAGAAGTTATATGTTAATCACCACCATAAGTTTTTGAGATGTTTAAACCAGGCCAGATAATAATTCTGCTGCTGATCTCCGTTACCTTCGCATTATGCAGAAAAGAATTCGATCATGCACCGCTAACCGTAATCAACGAGGGGCAGAAGATCGGCATCAGAGCCCTTAAAAACAAGGTTCCGCTGCAACCCTCAGTTTACCGTTTTAGTTCTGGCGACACCTGTATTTACTGTACGGTGACTGCCGACGAAAGCAGCGGATCATTCTACCGGCAGGTATTTGTTCGTGATGATGAAGGTTTAGCCATTCAGCTGAACCTGCAAAGCAGCGGCGGCATCTACGCCGGCGACAGAATAAGGATAAATCTGAATAACAGTGTAGTAAAACATGCCAATGGCGTTTACAGTCTTGATTCAGTGAGCACCGAAAAACAGATCGTTAAGCTCTCAAGCGGCAACAAGGTAAGCGCGAAAGTTACCAATATTGGGCAGATCTGGTCGGGAATTACTTCCGCTGAAGATCTTCAGTCGCAACTGGTTGAACTGAATAATGTAGAATTCGTATACAGCCATCGCAACGTTCAGCTTGGCGATCCAATTGGCCGCAGCAGGAAAGAACTGGTGCTGACCGACTGTAACAGCAACACCATCACTGCCGTTACCTCCGGCTTCAGCAATTTTGCGGGCAGGAATAGTCCTGACGGTAATGGCAAACTAACCGCCATTGTTACACGTTATAATACCACCATGCGGCTGGAGTTAAGACAATATGCAGATCTTGCTATGCAGGGACCGGTTTGTACCTCATCTGCTGTGACCAGCGGCACCTTTGTTCTGGGGTCAGCGGTTACCGAACTGAATGAAAACTTCAGCACTGCAGAGGACAACAGCGATTTTTCAGCAACAGGCTGGATCAATTATGTTGAAGCGGGGAAAAGCAAATGGAAAGGCCATTTAAAATCCTCGATCTACAAAACAGTGCGGGCAACCGCTTTTGGCGGCAAAGAAAAGACCATCACCTGGCTGATCTCGCCCCCTGTGGTTTTCAGCAGCCAAATGAAACTATCTTTTAAAAGCGGTACAGAATACTTTAAGACAGGACATACAGAGCCACTGATGGCATTCATCAGCACCAATTTTGACGGCAGCAATTTTTCAGCGGCGAACTGGACGGCACTCAGGGAGCTTAATTATGCAGGTGAGGGTGATGGCAATTATTCAGGTGCCGGAGGCTTAAAAAGCTCAGGAGAACTGTCGCTGAAAGACCACCCTTTGTTCGCGTCCTATTCAGGCACCTTTGTGCTGGCATTCAGGTATTGGGGTGAACCTGGTCTGGAAACCAATGTTCACCTCGACGATGTGCTGGCAAGATAGCTCAGCTCAACAGAACTGCTTCAGTTTGTTCCAGAATGTCCTGTGCAGTCATCTTATCTGAGGCTTCGGCATATATCCGCAACACAGGTTCTGTACCACTGGCCCTGATCATCATCCAGGTATTGTCGTCGAAATAGAATTTGAACCCGTCGAGATCCTCAACACGCTGCACTTTGTATTCTCCGAAAGTTTTGTAGCTGCGGCTTTTACAGGCTTCAAGTACTTTGGCTTTTATCTCTTCATTGATGTGCAGGTCGTTGCGTTCGAATGCGAAAGAGCCTGTAATAGCATACACTTCCTGAATAAGTTCGTTAAGCGACTTTCCGGTTTTGGCCATAAATTCCCACAGTGTAAGTCCAATCCAGATGCCATCGCGCTCAGGGATATGTCCTTTAATTGCTATTCCTCCACTTTCTTCCCCTCCTATCAGCACATCTTCCCTGATCATGATGCTGCAGATATGTTTAAACCCAATCTTCACCACCTCAACCTCCAAACCATAATGTTTGCAGAGATTTTTTATGCGCACACTGGTACTGAAAGCGACAACTATCTTGCCCTTCATCTGTTTGTACCTTACCAGGTAATGTATCAGCAGCAGAATAATATGATGTGAATCAACGAAGTTTCCTCTTTCATCATAAAGTCCAAGCCGGTCGGCATCGCCATCGGTAGCAAGTCCGCATGAGATATCTTTTGATGAGCGCACCAGTTCACTGAACTCTTTCAGGTTCTTATGAATAGGTTCAGGGGCCTGACCGTCAAAACCTGGATTATGGTCGCAATGCAGCGTCACCATGTCGGGGAAGAGTTTTTTCATTACCCGCTGACCGGCGCCATACATGGCATCGTAAGCCATCCTGATATCAGACTGCCTGATCACCTCAAGGTCAAATGCTTTTTCGACTTTCTTGATATACAAATCCTCCAAAGGAGCGATCTCATGCAAACCAATCTTTGCCGCATCATTGAGGTCCTGTTTCTGCCAGTCGTCGTTCACCGAAGGCTGGATCATATCTTCTATCTCCTGTACGAATTCGGCGCCCAGGGGCCCGCCATACGGCCCTTTTATCTTGTAACCGTTGTAAGAAGGAGGATTGTGGCTTGCCGTAATTATTATTCCCAGATCGGCCTTGTAATGTACTGTTGCAAGCGACACCATTGGGGTGCTGACAAAACCTTTAGCCTGCAGCACTTTTATGCCATTGGCGATAAAAACTTTGGCACACACGTCAGAGAACAATTCGCCGCCGTAGCGGCAATCGTGACAAACCACTACGGTATTCTCTTTTTTCCTTTTAAGTAACCATGCTGCGGTGGCTTCAGCTACCCGCGCCACATTATCAACTGTAAAATCCTGCGCTATAATGGCGCGCCAGCCGTCAGTCCCAAATTTTATTTTAGTCACCTTGATCTTATAAATGGTTAATAACTGTTTGACAGAACATCTTTATACCCCTCCGCCTCCGTGGCAGTTCTTGTATTTTTTCCCGCTTCCGCAAGGACAGGGATCGTTTCTTCCCACCTTTGCCTCTACTCTGATAGGCTGCGGTTTAGGTTTTTTCTGCTCGTTCTGTTCATTCACCGCGTTTTCGTTACGGCTCTCGGTAAGTTTTTCCTTTTTGGGCTGAGCCTGTTCCTGCGTAAAGCGCGGTTGCTGCTGTTTATTCTTTTCATCGGGCAACGAACCATGGGTAAGGAAGGAGATCACTTCCTTGTTACTGCGGTTGATCATGCTCTTAAAGAGGTTGAATGACTCGAGCTTATAAATTACCAATGGATCTTTTTGTTCAAGGGAAGCATTTTGTACCGCCTGCTTCAGGTCGTCGAGTTCACGAAGATGTTCTTTCCACGATTCGTCAATCATTGAAAGCACAACTGCTTTTTCAAATCCAAGCACCAGTTCGCGGCCGTTTGTTTCATAGGCTTTTTTCAGGTTTGTTACTACCTGAACCCCACGAATTCCGTCGGCAAATGGCGTTACTATGTTTTCGAAGGTATTGCCCTGGTTGGTAAATACATCACGTATTACGGGGAAAGCCTGAGCAGAGATCTTATTTGTTCGTCCGACGTAATGTTTCTGGGCCACCTCAAAAAGAGACTGCGTCAGCTGATCTTCACTTCTGCTGCCAAATTCTTCAGCTGAAAACGGGCTCTCGATCCCAAAGTTTTTTATACACTCAAGTGAAAAACCTTCATGGTCACGCTGGTCATGGTATTCCTCCACGATGCTCTGAGCCAGTTCATAGATCATGTCGGCAATATCAATCGCCAGGCGGTCGCCATACAGCGCGTTTCGTCTTCTTTTGTAGATCACCTCACGCTGGGCATTCATTACATCGTCATATTCGATCAGCCTTTTCCTGATGCCAAAATTGTTTTCCTCAACTTTTTTCTGCGCACGTTCAATACTTTTGGTGATCATACTGTGCTGGATCACTTCCCCTTCCTTAAGACCCATACGATCCATGAGAGAAGCAATCCTTTCACTGCCGAAAAGGCGCATGAGGTTATCTTCCAGACTGGCGAAAAACTGCGAACTGCCCGGATCGCCCTGACGACCGGCACGACCGCGCAGCTGCCTGTCGACCCTGCGGCTTTCATGGCGCTCGGTACCTATAATTGCTAATCCACCGGCTTCCTTAACGCCCGGGCCAAGTTTAATGTCGGTACCACGACCGGCCATGTTGGTGGCAATGGTAACGGTTCCGGCCTTGCCGGCCTCGGCAACTATCTCTGCCTCGCGCGCGTGAAGCTTGGCGTTAAGCACATTGTGCCTGATGTTACGAAGTTTGAGCATGCGGCTCAGGAGTTCGGAGATCTCAACTGAGGTGGTACCAACCAGTACCGGGCGACCGGCATTAACGAGTTTCACTATTTCCTCAATAACTGCGTTGTATTTCTCGCGTTTGGTCTTGTAAACCAGGTCCTGTTCATCTTTGCGGATAACAGGCCTGTTGGTGGGGATCTCTACCACATCCAACTTGTAGATCGTCCAGAATTCCTGTGCTTCAGTGGTGGCTGTTCCTGTCATACCGGCCAGCTTATGATACATCCTGAAATAATTCTGGAGCGTAACAGTGGCGTAGGTTTGGGTGGCAGCCTCGATCTTCACATTTTCTTTGGCTTCAATGGCCTGGTGCAGTCCGTCGCTGTACCGGCGACCTTCCATTATACGACCGGTTTGTTCGTCAACGATCTTCACCTGCCCACCATCGATAACGTACTCAACATCCTTTTCAAAAACGGTATAGGCTTTCAGCAGCTGATTAACGGTATGGATCCGTTCACTTTTAATGCTGAACTCACGCATAAGCGCTTCTTTCTGTTCTGCTTTTGTTTTTGGATCCAGCACTTTCTTTTCAAGCTCGGCAATTTCTTCACCAACGTTGGGGATCACAAAAAACTTGGGATCGTCGCTGTTGCCGGTCATAAAGTCGAGTCCTTTTTCAGTGAGCTCAACGTGGTTGTGTTTTTCGTCAATGGTAAAGTACAGTTCCGCGTCAACCTTATGCATTTCCTTGTTCTGGTCCTGCATGTAATAGTTTTCGGTTTTCTGCATCAGCGCCCGGGCTCCCTGTTCACTGAGAAGTTTAATTAGCGCGCTGTTCTTCGGTAAACCACGGTATGCTCTGAGCAGTGGCATTCCTGCCTCCTTGTCTTTTCCTTCTGCAAGAAGTTTTTTAGCCTCAGCAATACAGGTAAGAACGTATTGTTTTTGCACATTTACCAGCTTCTCGATGCGCGGCTTGTATTCTATAAATTCATGCTTGTCACCCTGGGGTGTTGGACCACTGATAATAAGAGGCGTACGGGCATCGTCAATCAGCACCGAGTCAACCTCATCTACTATGGCGAAATTGTGTTTACGCTGCACAAGCTGCTCAACACTGTGGGCCATGTTATCGCGCAGGTAATCAAAACCAAACTCGTTGTTGGTGCCATATGTAACGTCGCAGTTATAGGCGCGGCGTCGTTCATCGCTGTTCGGATCATGCAGGTCGATGCAGTCAACGGTGAGACCGTGAAACTGAAACAAAGGTGCATTCCATTCGCTGTCGCGGCGGGCCAGGTAGTTGTTCACAGTTACCACATGCACGCCCAGTCCGGTAAGCGCGTTAAGGAATATTGGCAGCGTTGAAACCAGAGTTTTACCTTCACCGGTGCTCATTTCGGCGATCTTGCCGTGGTGCAGCACCATGCCACCAATAAGCTGCACGTCGTAATGCACCATATCCCAGGTAACTTCAGCCCCTGCGGCCAGCCACTTGTTTTTGTAGATGGCCTTATCGCCTTTTATTTCTACGTTTTTGTGATCCTTTGCCAGCTCGCGATCTGCATCATTGGCAGTTACTTCAATCTCCTCGTTCTCCTTAAATCTCCTGGCCGTTTCCTTAAGTACGGCGAAAGCTTCAACCAGGTGTTCATTCAGGGACTCGTCGAGTTTTGCGGTGATCTCCTTCTCTATTTCATCAATTTCCTTGTAAAGCTGCTCTTTACTGTCAACATCCATTTCGGGCGACAGCTCAATGCTTTTTTTAAGGGTGTCGATCTTTTCACGCTGAGATTTAACGGGTTCAAGTATCTTTTCTTTCAGTTTTGCCGAGCGCTCGCGGAGCTGATCACCGGAAAGTGCGGCAAAACTTACATAGAGGCTATTTATTTCTTCAACCTTTGCTTCAAGATTCCTGACATCTTTCTCACTCTTTGTCCCAAAAACCTTTTTGAGGAAATCAAACATATCTGTTAAAAATTTAGCCAATAAAGGTAGCAAAATTTAAGGGGGAGCATGGTGATAATTTTTTCAAAAACAGGCAAAGGCCCCGCGACCCGACAGCAGACGGGCATTTTACCGGGTCCGACCTCAGCATTTATGGCAAAAACATGGCCCGGCACACCCAACCTGACATTCTTCACAAAACCCTGAAATAGCACATGTTAAATTGGCAAATATCCGCTAAAACAATATATTTGCAGCCTCAAAATCAAAAAGTAAGTAAGTAGATTTCCAAAAATTATGCAGAACAAAGGAGCCATTAAAATATTCGCCATTCTGTTGACCCTGGCCTGTATTTTTTATTTATCGTTCACCTGGGTTACCCGTGGCGTTGAAAATGATGCACAGGAATATGCCGAGAACGTAGTAAGTTCGCCAAAAACACAGGCGCTGGCTAAAGAAAGAGCAGCCGGAAACCACAGCAAACAGCTTAGTTATCTTGATTCGCTGAAGAGCGCGATCGCCGACAGGTATCTCGATTCAATGAAAAAGATACAGGTTTACGACATTCTGATCGCTCAATATACTTACGAAGAGTGTAAGAAGAACGAGATCAACCTTGGCCTTGACTTAAGGGGTGGTATGAACGTTACTCTTGAGGTTTCGGTGATAGACATCGTGCGTAACCTGGCAAACAACAGTTCTGATCCCGCCTTTAACCAGGCGCTTAACGAAACGCAGAAAAACCTTGGTGTAAATAACAATGACGATTTTCTCACTGCGTTTGAAAAAAATTACAACCGTATAGCGCCCAATGGTCGCCTGGCTCCATTGTTCCAGACAATAGAGAACAAGAACCTTATCGCCTACAATGCAAGTAACCAGCAGGTGATGGCCTTTGTAAGGCAAAGGGTTAACGAGGCAATTGGAAACGCTGAAAAGACCTTCCGCAGCAGGATAGACCGTTTTGGTGTTACCCAGCCGAATATTCAGAAGCTGGAAGCCAGCGGACGTATCCTGGTTGAGCTGCCGGGAGTAAAAGACAAGGCGCGTGTGCGCGAACTGCTGCAGGGTACCGCCAACCTTGAGTTTTGGGAAACCTATGAAAATGGTGAGGTTGCGCCAATGCTTGACAAAGCCAACACTGTTATCAGCCGTCACCTGCATGGCACTAAAAAAGACACCCTGGCCGCAGACAGCGAAACAAATGCAGCTTCCAGCTCTACTTTAAAAGATCTTGCTGCCTCTGACAGCACAGCTGCAGATTCGCTTGCAGCCAACTCATCTTCTGTAAACCCACAGGATACTGCCATCAAAAACTTTCAGAAACGCGCTCCACTTTACTCATTCTTTCAGAACGCTTTTCCACTTGTGCCACTTAAAGGGCGTGTAGTTCTCGACGAGAAAGGTAATCCGCAAACCTACGCTGAGGGTCCTGTTGTGGGTATTGCCACTTCAAAAGCAGATACGGCCAAAGTAAATGAATACCTGCGAATTGCCCGTTCCAAGAATGTGTTTCCTTCAAAGCTCAAGTTTATGTGGAGTGCCAAGG
>JAEZDS010000050.1 GCA_023433205.1 Bacteroidota bacterium | reverse complement strand
ATCTGGGCCTGGCGGCCAACTGCTATAATGCGCCCGTTGGTGCGGTCCATCGCCACAATGCTGGGTTCATCTACCACCACCTTGTCGTTGTGGATGATTATGGTGTTTGCGGTGCCAAGGTCGATGGCTATGTCCTGGGTCAAAAAATCAAATAATCCCATAAAAGCTAAAAGTGGTGTGTGATATCAAAGTTAGAAATTTACAAAGGTATTCCACGGCAAATGCAGGGTCTGGCGAAAGATTTCAAGAAGTATTTAACAGGATATGTTTAATACCCCAGTATCTTTAACATGCTCTTGTAACTCTGCTCTTTTGCAAACAGCCTGGTGGCCAGCTCTCCATCGGCATCTCTGTCAATTAAAACATGTTTTGGCGCCGGTATCAGGCAATGCTGTGTTCCGCCGTAACCGCTGAGCGCCTCCTGATAAGCGCCGGTATGAAAAAATCCTATGTATTGAGTTACCTTCTGCCCTTTGTCTACTTTTGGAAGAAACACCTGATTGGTGTGTGCCTCTGTGTTGTAATAGTCCATGCTGTCGCAGGTAAGCCCACCGAGGTTCACCGGTATATAAGGCTTATCCCAGTTATTGAGCGCCAGCAAAATAAAACGCTGATTAATTCCCCAGGTATCCGGCAGTGTTGTTATGAACGAACTGTCAATCATGTACCAGGTTTCGCGGTCGTTCTGCTGCTTCTGATCTATTATTGAATAAAGGGTTGCACCGCTTTCTCCAACGGTAAATGAACCAAATTCAGTAAAAATATCCGGCTCCGGAATTTCATTCTGATCACAGAAAGTCTTGATCTGAGCCACAATCTCCTCGATCATGTATTCATAATCATACTCAAATCCCAGCGAATTGCGGATGGGCATGCCGCCACCAATGTTAAGGGAATCAAGATCAGGACAAACTTCGCGCAGCTCCTTGTATATATTCAGGCACTTATTGAGCTCAGTCCAGTAATAAATAGTGTCCTTGATTCCTGTATTTATAAAAAAATGAAGCAGCTTGAGTTTAAAGCGGGGATTGGTTTTTATCTTCTCATTGTATAGCGTCATAATGTCGCTGCTGCGAATGCCAAGCCGGGATGTATAAAAGGTAAACGAAGGCTCCTCTTCCGTGCTGATGCGGATACCCAGGTTCACGCGCTCGGCTTTGGTGTATTTCCTGTAATATTCTATCTCATCCAGATGATCGAGTACCGGTATCACGTTGAATCCCTCGTTGATGTGATCGCAGATCAACTGCTTGTAAGGCACACGTTTATATCCGTTACAAATAATATATGTATCTTTGGTCAATGCCTTTTTCTGGTATTGTTCTTTGATAATCTGCAGGTCAAAAGTGGAGGAGGTCTCAATATGGACCTCGTTTTTTAACACTTCGTCAATTACAAAACTAAAATGACTGCTTTTTGTGCAGTAACAATAAACGTATTTGCCTTTGTAATCCACCTTGGCCATAGCCACATGAAACAACCTTTTGGCTTTCTGGATCTGTGAACCAATTTTTGGTAAGTAACTGATACGCAAAGGAGTGCCGTACTGTTTAATAATGTCCATTAATGGAATGTCATTAAAGTATAATTCATTGTCCTTTACTTCAAATCCCTCCTGAGGAAAATTGAAGGTCTGGTGTATCAGAGTGCTGTATAGATTATCCATGATGCTGTCAGATGTAGGTGACTTACTTCTATAAGGAAACTATAAATGTAAGTGATTTACTTTTACCAAAAAAGGCCGTACTACAACGATTAACCGCATTTATGATTAAACCGATCAAAATTATTGAAGTTAAAAGTGAAATAGGAGCCGGAACCCGGGGTTCAAGCATGGGGGTGGATGCCATAAAGATCGCCGCCCTCGATTTTGGGAGCCCGTTCTTCAAGAGATTCAAGTCAGTTGAGGTGCCAAACGAGAATAACCTGCTTCTGGAGCCGGTTGTACACGACTACGCCAAAAGAATAAAAGGTATCCATAACCTGAATGAGCGGTTGGCTAAAGAAATTCAGAAAACTTTAAAGGCAGACCAGATCCCCATTGTACTAGCCGGTGATCATAGTTCTGCACTTGGCACCATAAGCGGAATTCGAATGGCCTATCCCGACAAAAGACTTGGAGTGATATGGATTGACGCCCACGCCGACCTTCACAGTCCTTACACTACTCCAAGTGGTAATATGCACGGAATGCCGCTGGCCTGTGTGCTGGGCGAGGATAACAAAGACAAGCAGCAGAACAAGCCCGACGATGAAACCATCGAATATTGGGAGAAACTCAAAAATCTTGGCGGCATTTTCCCTAAGGTCCGTTACTCCGACCTGGTTTTTATTGCCCTGCGTGATTTTGAACCACCAGAGGAATACATTATTAAAAAGAACAAGATCCGCGTGTTCACTTTACAGGAGATCCGTAAAAAAGCTGTGGAACGTGTAGCTATTGACTCCCTCAATTACCTCGAGCACTGCGACCTGATCTTTGTAAGTTTTGATGTTGACAGTATGGATTCGCGGATCTCCAGCGGCACAGGAACGCCGGTGCCTAACGGCATCACCGAAAAAGAGGCCGGCAACCTTATCTATTACATTATGCGAAGTAAAAAGATAGCCTGTTTTGAAATGGTAGAGATCAACCCAACCCTCGACCGGGAGAACCTTATGGCTGAAAATGCTTTTGAGATCCTGCAAAAAGCCACAAATCAACTCAGCAACGACTTTTAAAATATTATGGAGGAAATTATTTCAGAAATCCAGTCCAATGTTCTTTGGTTAAAACTAAACCGGCCCGACAAATACAACAGTTTTAACAGAAAGATGGCGCTTGCCCTCATCAATGAATTGAGGAAGGCTGAGGCAGAGGCCGCTGTCCGATGTGTGGTGATCACCGGCGAGGGCAAAGCATTTTGTGCAGGTCAGGATCTGTCGGAGGCAATTGACCCCGATGGACCCGGCATAAAAAAGATCGTTGAGGAACATTACAATCCCATTATTATGGCTATTCGTAACCTCGGCAAACCGGTAATAGCCGCCGTGAATGGTGTTGCGGCAGGCGCAGGAGCAAACATTGCTCTGGCCTGCGATATAGTGATTGCCGCAAACAGCGCTACTTTTATTCAGGCTTTTGGTAAGATCGGACTAATACCCGATAGCGGCGGAACTTATATGCTGCCTCGTCTGGTGGGACTGAACCTGGCCTCTGCTCTTATGTTAACCGGCGACAAACTGAGCGCCGCCGATGCGCGGTCATTCGGCATGGTTTATAAGGTTTATGATGATGGGGAACTTACCAATAAAGCCAACGAGCTAGCAACCCAGCTAGCCAATATGCCAACAAAAGCCATTGGACTCACCAAAAAATTGCTGAACAGAACCTATCAGAACACACTGGAAGAACAGCTAAAAGCTGAGGGCGAACTACAGGTGGAAGCAGCTTCCTCTCACGATTACAACGAAGGAGTTAAGGCTTTCCTGGAAAAAAGAAAACCGGAGTTTAAGGGAAATTAGCGTAAAATGCGTTCGTGTGGTAAGGGTTGCTGAGAAATCAAGACACGGTATTGTTTCGCGAGAGATCCGTTAGTAGAGATTGCGCTTCGCGCCATCTCTACTAACCCGTGAAGGGAACCAACAAAGCGGCTGCGCTGCGCTACGCCGTTTTTTGTTTGTCCCCTCCAGCAATCAAGCCCTGCGGGCTTGCTGCTTCGGGGGCAAACAAAAAAGGTTCTGCCTGCGGCAGAACCCTTTGTTGGTCATCAAGTGGATCCGGAGAGATTCGAACTCTCGTCCAAATAAGTCATAGCCAGGCCTTCTACATGTTTATCACCAGCTTGGTTGTCGGCAAAAGGCAGGCGCTGATTCAAACCAACCTTTCACTTAGTTGCTGATATTGTTTCAGCCCGCAACATCACTGAAACAAACTACACATTTATGATACTGTGATCGGAGCGCAGAGCAGTTTAGCTCTCCGGACAGCAAAGGTTACCTAATTCTAAATTAGGCAGCCATAGCGTAAGAATTCTCTTCGCCACATAAAAAATATGAAAGTTCTGTTTAAAGAGCTCTTCTTACAACGCTCTACATGCTTACCTGTTTACGCGCTTACTGTCAAAACCGGTCGGACCCAGATTTTTGGACTTGCGTCTCAAAGAACATCCTACAAAGTTACGGAATTTCGAGCAATTCCTTCACCTTTTGCACCTCCAGATCACGGCGCCGCATAAGGTCTTTTAACGTATATTCTACTTTGTAGTCGGGTTGTACGCCATGACCTGTAATAACAGGACTTACATCATGCACAATCCTAAATGCTGGTACACGAACCCTTATTTTAGTATTTGGCAGTTTATAATAAGGGGTGATTCCAGCGTTGCAACCTTCTACAGTGCCACCCGTTTCCTCCCCGATAAATGTAGCCCTGCCGGTTTGTTTCAGGTAAGCTGCCACCAGACTTGATGCAGAAAAAGAACCACCATTGGTGAGAACAAAAACTTTTCCACCAAAATGATTTCGCTTTCGGGGTTTTATAGTGTACACAAAATTATCGGTGTCGTTAACAGTGTTTTTTTCACCGATTACCCTGTATGCAAAACGGGTGAACCTGAACCACACATTGCCCCTGGTGTACTGTCTATAAGGATACCTGGTTATGCTGGTGCGAAGTGTCTGAGTTTGGGATGTATCAATGATGTAACTGAGTAACTTGTAGGCGTTGGCCAGACTGCCTCCACCGTTATTCCGCAGATCGATCACCAGGTTCTCCGTGCAATTTCTGCGCATACGTTTAAAAATCTTCCTGTAGGCCCGGCCTTCCATAACATTGGAAAATTTGCTGACCCTCATCATCATGGTCTTATTTTCTTTGTCAAGCCACCGGTAACTGATGGCAGCCTTTTTGAAATGACAATACAAACTGTCATCTTTTGGGGTGAGTGGCATACTCGGCAGGGCTTTAGGTTTAAAGGCTGCGTACTTGGCACTACGCACCTGCTGACCGTCGGTATATTCTACATGAAATGTATCCGGTCTTCCAAAAAGCGCCACATAGTAGCTATTAAATCCAAGCTGTACGTAGTGGTCCTTTGCAGTCTGATTATGGCCATCACTGCTTATAAACCGTTTAGAGTGACGAAGCATTGAGTCAACCGGCACGCCATTGATCCTTGTTATCTCGGCGCCGCTTCTCAACAGACTGTCTTTCTTTTTATTGAGATTAGTAAGCAGATAAACCTTGTCGCCCACCGGTACAAAAAGATAAGGTGAAAAG
>JAEZDS010000194.1 GCA_023433205.1 Bacteroidota bacterium | reverse complement strand
TGCATGAACTCGCCCACATTTGGCTTGGCAAGAGTGCTGGCTTCGATAATGGGACAATGTTACCAGCAGATGACCCCATTGAGATATTGTGTGATAAGGTTGCTGCCGAATTTCTTGTGCCCGGAAGAGAGTTGATGCGATTATGGACTGATGCTAGTACTGGAAGCCTATACCAGCTTTCGAGATATTTTAAGGTGTCGACGATTGTCATCGCAAGAAGGGCGCTCGACTTAGGGAAGATGCCCAAGCAGACTTTTTTTGCCTTTTATCGTCGTTATCAGGAAGACCTTGCCGAAAGAAAACTAAAGCAAAGTGGGGGCGGTGACTTCTATGCAAGTCAAGGCAAGAGAATTAGTTTAAAATTTGCTTCGCACATTAACCGGGCATTGAAAGAAAATAAAATTCTTTATCGAGACGCATATCAGTTGACGGGTCTTCGGGGAAATACTTTTGCTCGATTTGTAAAGGAGCTGCTGCATCAATAGAAATGCCATACCTCCTTGATAGTGGTTTCTTTATACAGGCACATCGCTTTCACTATCCGATGGATGTTTGGCCTTCTTTCTGGTCCAAAGTGAAGGAACTGGCCGAACAGGGGCACATTATTAGTATCGACAAGGTTTATGCTGAACTACATCATGTCGAGGACGATTTGTCAAACTGGTGCGAAACTAATTTGCCTGTTGACTTTTTTAAAAGCACAGAGGAGATTTTACTTCAATACAGTCAGGTGATCTCATGGGCAAGCGCTCCAGGAACCCAATACACAACTGCGGCGATTGCAATATTTTCAGAAGCACATAGAGCTGATGCCTGGCTAGTTTCTTATGCTATGGTGCACGGGACGACTATTGTAACTCAGGAGGTATCGAGCCCTGCAAGTAAGAAATCTATCAAGCTCCCGGACGTTTGCGGTCGTTTCACCATTAACCACGTAAATACACTCGGACTGCTAAGGGGTTTAGGGGTGTCTTTGTAGTAAATTGTTCCCAAAGCGGGCTAAATGCGGACTAATTCAAAAAACAAAAACCACTATCTAATTGAAAGACAGTGGTTTGATGTTTAATCTTGTGGAGAATATCGGAGTCGAACCGATGACCTCTACCATGCCATGGTAGCGCTCTAGCCAGCTGAGCTAATCCCCCAATTGCTAAAATTGAGGTGCAAAAATAGTGAATTTTTATTGTTAAGGGAAATTTCCGCCCTGTTCAGCATCCTGGCCGCAAATTAAATAAAACAGGGGCCTTTACCCCGCTTAAAGCGTATAGATCTCAAAAGCGTGTGCCTGGGCCGAGGTGTCGAAATGTTTATAAGGAATGGCAGCGCGTGTTGTAACTGACTGGCCTTTTAAAGTGTACGACAAAATTCTGATACCTGACTGGTGCCAGCTGATCCCTGATGCTTTTTGCACCACAAATTTATTTTTGTCGACCAGAAAACCACTCGGTTCGGCGATCTCGATCACCTCATTGTTACTGAGCTTTAGCACCAGCTTGCCGGATTCCTTATCACTTTTCAGAGATTCTATACGGTAAACAGGGTCCCCGAACTTTCCGGTCTCATCTTTCCAGATCCGGATACCACCCTCGGTAAAAAGCTGACCTTCTGCAAAACGGTACTCTAATTCTGATGCTGTAATTTCTTCCATAGACCTGCTTACGGATTTTTATCACAAAAGTTGCCAAAAATATAAATAAGGGACTTAAAAGAGTTTTTCAAGCCTGCCTTTCCTTTTTACCAGGTTTTTATAATCCCATTGTATAGTCTTGGCCTTGTTCAGCCAGCGGCTAAGATCAGAGGGATCGATCTGATCAGCTGAATTGTATCGTGCTTCCGCAGCTTTAAACGAGCCTTCAGGTATCAAAGCAGGTTCGCCGAAGGACTGACCGCTCCAGAAAAGCAAACGAACGCAATCCTTTAGTTTACTGTAGCCCACAACAGGGTTACCATCCAAAAACCAAACAGGATGCCGGTGCCAGATCTTGTTTTCGGCAAGTGGAAGTTCAACTGAGATCAACTCATACAGTTTGTTACAGATCTCCCTGTCTGCTCCCAACTGCTGCTTGTGGTATTCGGCTATTTCCTGTTTCATCACTGATTAAATGGCCCCGCAGCAGCAAATTCGTAATGCTGAGGAGGTGTAAATGTAAAAAATGTACTTGATGGGAAAAACTGTGCGGATCTCTTTTAACGATCACTGAGGCCTAAGGGTTAAAAGGCTCATCTCCTACATAAAGTCCATTGCGGTAGAGCGCAATACGCTGAAGGATGCCATTATCATTGTATATATATGCCTTTCCTTCCATAAAGCGGTTGTCCTTGAAGATCCCATCCTTGGTTACCTGCCTGTTGCGGTTATAAAGCACGTATTTCCCGTTGAGCACAGAGGGTAATTTTTTCCCTTCGGGAAGCGCGGCTTCATTGGGTTTTTCCTCAGGAAGCACTTTTACCACAGGGGCATTTTCTGCCACTTCATCGGGCAGTTTCTTCAGAGGATTTTTTGGCTGGTAGGTCTGGATAGAATTCTCGTCAACCGCTCCGTTATTGTAGTTTTTTTCAGCCTTCAGATCACCGTTTTCATAGTATTCCCGTATGAGGCCACTTTCCCTTCCATTCTCGAAATTACCCTCCACTGCCAGCTGTCCGTTCTCATAAAAGTATTTTTGTTTGCCTTCTCTTCGACCGGCTTCACTGAATTCAAACTCGTGCTGCACCTGTCCGTTGTCGTAAAACAGTCTGTAGTTCCCTATCCAGCGGTTATTACGCCAGGTACCTTCTTCGCTTATCTTACCGTTTTCATGATATAGCAGTACCGGACCATTTGGCCGCCCATTTACAAAAGTTACCTTCGACCGGATAGTGCCGCTACAATAGTATTCGATCCACAGACCGGTTTTTTTGTTGTCGGAGTAGTTTCCCTCTTCAACCTTTTGAGTAGCGGCAAAACATTCTCCCTCACGGCTATCGCCGAACAAGACCCACTTGCCCTGCTTTTTGCTATAAATATCAGTACGGTTGATGGTATCGCCCTCCCAGATGTTGAATGTCTGCGAGTAAACTGCAGGAGCCGCGAACAGCATTAACATATAAAAAAATGACCGCATTCAGAGTGAAGCGGTCAAATATAATTGTTTTTACACAGATAGATCATGCCTCCTGCAGGCAGATTCAACAGGGTTACGTTTACTTCTTCAGGAACGGGATCTTGCAGACCCGGGCTTTAACTGCTTTGTCGCGGATAAGTATGGCTATTTCGCTATCAGCCTTTGCAAAAGCCGTTTCCACATAGCCAAGTCCAATGGCCTTGCCCAGTGTAGGACTTTGGGTTCCCGAAGTCACACGGCCTATTACCTTCCCGGCATTGTCGGTTATCTGGTAATCGTGACGTGGAATGCCACGGTCAATCATCTCAAAACCTACAAGCTTTTTTCTCACGCCATCCTTTTTTTGCTGCTCGATCTGCGAACGGTTGGTAAATTCTTTGGTAAACTTGGTTATCCACCCCAGGCCTGCCTCAATAGGAGAGGTGGTATCATCAATATCATTGCCGTAGAGACAAAATCCCATTTCAAGGCGCAATGTGTCGCGGGCGCCAAGTCCAATTGGTTTAATATCGAATTCTTTGCCTGCCTCAAAAATATCATTCCACATTTTCTCTGCAACAGTGTTCTCAAAATAGAGCTCAAATCCGCCGGCCCCGGTATAACCCGTGTTGCTGATCACTACATTATCAATGCCGTTAAACTTTCCTTTTACAAAACTGTAGTAAGGAATATCTGCGAGTTTAACATCGGTAAGTTTTTGAAGTGCTTTTATTGCATTTGGTCCCTGTACTGCCAGCAAAGAAGTGTCTGCCGAAATATCCTTCATTTCAACATCCCTGGTATTGTGTTTTTGCAGCCAGTTCCAGTCTTTGGTGATATTACCCGCGTTTACAACAAGCATATACGTCTTAACGTCGATCCTGTACACCAGCAGGTCATCCACAATTCCTCCATTATCATTAGGGAAACATGAATACTGAGCTTTGCCATCAGTAAGTACAGAGGCATCGTTGCTTGTTACTCGCTGAATAAGATCAAGCGCGTTGTCGCCTTTAAGGATAAATTCTCCCATGTGGCTTACATCGAACACGCCGACGCTGTTACGCACAGCATTGTGCTCCTCGTTTAAACCTGTGTACGACACCGGCATATTAAAACCGGCAAAGGGAACCATTTTGGCACCAAGGCTGATATGTTTATCAGTTAACGCAGTTCTTTTTATTTCAAGTGTATCCATTGGTTGTAATATTAAACTAGTTCAATTACCATGGCGCTGGCTCCACCGCCACCATTACAGATGCCTGCCGCGCCATATTTGCCCTTATTTTGTTTAAGCACATTGATAAGCGTAACGATGATCCTTGCCCCGCTGGCCCCCAGAGGATGTCCGAGTGACACAGCGCCTCCGTGTACGTTAACTTTTGCGGGATCAAGATTCATTAATTTTATATTCGCCAAACCTACCACGCTGAAAGCTTCGTTCAGCTCAAAAAAATCGATCTGCTTCATTTCCAGTCCGGCCTTTTTAACAGCGCGTGGCACGGCCACACTGGGTGTGGTAGTGAATTTTTCAGGTGCCTGCTCAGCATCAGCGTAGGAAACAATTCTTGCAATTGGTTTTATCCCCAGCTCTTCAGCTTTTTCTTTACTCATAAGCACCACTGCAGCGGCTCCATCGTTCATGGTGCTGGCATTGGCGGCAGTTACGGTACCCTCTTTTCCGAAAGCGGGTTTTAAACCCGGGATCTTTTCAAAATTTACATTTTTGTATTCCTCGTCCTCAGCAAACTCCACATCTCCCTTTCTGGTCTTTACTGTTACCGGGATCACTTCATCTTTAAATTTTCCTTCAGACCATGCTTTGGCTGAACGCTTATAGGATTCTACCGCAAAATTGTCCTGGTCTTCCCGTGAAAATTTGTATTCAGTTGCACAGGCATCGGCGCAGTTGCCCATGGGCACATTGCCATACACATCCATCAGGCCATCTTTTGCAAGTCCGTCAACCAGCACACCATTACCGTATTTTGCTCCCCAGCGGTTGTTCTCGAGATAGTAAGGGGTCATGCTCATGTTTTCCATGCCACCGGCCACTACAATATCATTGTCGCCAAGCATAATACTTTGGGCGCCCAGTGAAATAGCTTTCATGCCGCTTGCGCACACTTTATTTACGGTTGTGCAGCTAACAGTATCGGGCAATCCGGCGAACTTTGCAGCCTGGCGTGCAGGCGCTTGTCCGAGGTTTGCCTGAAGCACAGCACCCATAAAAACTTCATTTACAAGTTTTGCATCCAGCTTAATTCTATCCATCGCAGCCCTGATTGCTGCTGCGCCCAGTCTGGTAGCCGGTACAGAGGCAAGTGAACCACCGAACGACCCAAGAGGGGTACGCACCGCGGCCACTATATAAACTTCTTTCATATAAAAATTATGGTTTAATAATGAGCGCCCAATTTACGCTTTTTTACGCAGCTGCGCAGAAGTGCTGAGGCCTTTTATTCAAACATTAACAGTAGTTTGGAAAGGGCTGCATCCGGCGGACTTCCTGCTCAATGAGCATCAACGCAGAGTTTCTGAACGCAAAATGCAAATGGTGTTTTCTGAATGAAATTTTGTATCAACATTTAATCACATTTTATACATCTGCTTGAACCGTGCCCTGGAATTGTAGTCTGAAAACCGTGCATTAACATTTCGCGGCATTAATTTTGAAATAGCCACTGAAAAAAACACCATGAAAAATATTTTACCCTCTCTGCTGTTCAGCTTCTTTTCAGTGATCGTGCTTGCCCAATCGCCATCCATCGGCGGAACAACCATTGTGCCTCAGGCGCCAACCACCGGCGATGATATACTCATAATCACGGAAGTTACTACCTCCAACTATGGCAATAAAGTAAGCAGTTCGCAGCATGTCAGCACCAACCCTGCTGTTGTCACCTTGAAAAGTTGCTATTATAACGGCTTGCTCACGGCGCAGCGTACCTACATAGATACTTTTGCAATAGGGAAGATAGCGGCAGGCAATTACCAGGTGCGGTTCACGGCGCAGATGACCCCTTCAAACAATATTTGTATACCGCACGACAGTAATGTGGTGGTTGTAAACATGACGGTAATTTCTCCAACGGGAACGGAGGCGCACCGCCGAACTGCCCTGAGCATTTATCCCAACCCGGCGGCCGGTATGTTATATCTCAAAAGCGAGATAAACATTGTTGCTGTGAGAATTTATTCAGCTACAGGCCGGTTTCTGGGAGAACAGTTTCCTGACAGAAGCGGCGCCATTGATGTTGCAGCCCTGCCTGCGGGGCTTTATATCGTAAGGCTGAAAACCGATTCCGGAGAACGGTCGGCTACCTTTATCAAGGGGGCGGCTGATTGAAGTCCGCTTTTTGCGCTGTTTGGAATTTCAGTCCGGGCAGGGTTGTAATTGCCGGGATTATTTTTATTTTTCACGGATCAAATACATCCACAAATGAAAAATATTTCGAAAGCGCTGGCAGTACTGCTGCTGCTGACCCTGCAGGCCTGTCAGAAGGAACCTGTTGTAAGATTTACAGCCAACAAAACGCAGGTAAAGGTGGGAGAGCCCGTTACCTTTACCAACAATACAAAAAACGGCCACAGTTATGAATGGGATTTTGGTGACGGAACCTTCTCTAATGAGGAATCGCCGGTAAAAACCTTTGATAAAGCAGGGACATTTTCAGTAAGGCTGGAAGCCTATTCTAAAAACGGCAAAAAAGAAGACCGGGAAAGGCTCAACATTACTGTTGAAGAGAAACTCAATGCCCATTTTATTGGGGTAACGGATCTGGAGGCAAACTATACTGAAGAAATATGTACGGGAAACAATATTTCCTATGATAGCAGGACCATCAATTACCAGCTTACCGTGAAGGCCGGAGCTAACGATGAAGAGATAATCCTTGATAACCTGGGCGGCATTGGCATTAACAACGTGAAAGCAAAAGTAAGAAGTGATGCAATACCATTTTTTGCGACCTATACTTTTGAGCTGCTGGCAGGACAAACGCTTACTGATGCAAAGGGCCAGGTGTGGGAATACAAGGTTTCAGATGTTACCGGCACATATGAAGAATATTTTAAGTGTAAGTCGCTTTCAATTTATCTGAGCCGGCCGGCAACATGCGCCGGCTCGGGTAAGCTTTATTTTTCAGAGGAGGCATACACACCAAATTGTTACTAAAAGAAGTAGCGGCTCTTACTGGGGCAAGAAATTACACCCGCACAAATATGTACCTTTGTTTGCTGTGTCAACCGGAACCATTGTTAAGTCTACAGGCAACCGCTACCTGGTAAAAAAAGAGGACGGACGCATAATTGAGTGTGTTCTGAAAGGCAAGCTGCGGCTTGATGGCAGAAAAACCACAAATCCCGTTGCCGTGGGAGATGTTGTGGACTATGAGGCAGGCAGCGACAGCGAAGCCTCCATCACACGCATCCATCCACGCAAGAACTATATCATCCGGAAATCGATAAACCTCAGCAGGCAGACACAGATCATTGCCAGCAACATGGATCAGGCGATACTTATTGCCACGCTTGTATCGCCAAGAACCAGTCTGGGTTTTATTGACAGGTTCCTTGTAACAGCCGAAGCATACAGGATCCCTGCCAAGATCATTTTTAACAAGTGCGATCTTCTTAATGAGCAGTTACTGGTTTTGCAGCAGGAAATAATCACCATCTACGAAAAAGCAGGTTACCCCTGTTATAAAGTAAGCAGTTTCGAAAGCAATAGCGTAGAGGCTTTGAAACCGTTGTTCGCAAAAAAAACCACTCTTTTAACAGGGCATTCCGGAGTAGGTAAATCAACACTTATAAACGCCCTGCAGCCGGATCTGAAACTTAAGACAGGTGACATCTCAGCGGCCCATGCAAAAGGCATGCACACCACCACCTTTGCCGAATTACATACACTTGACTTCGGGGGAGCCATTATTGATACGCCGGGTATCAAAGAACTGGGTCTGGTTGAAATGAAAAAAGAGGAGGTGGGACATTATTTCCCTGAGATCCGTGCCCGCATGAATGAGTGCCGCTTCAACAATTGCCTGCACGTGAACGAACCCAGGTGCGCAGTAATAAAGGCAGTAGAAAAGGGAGAGATCAGTGAGGAGAGATACAGCTCTTACCTCGGTATTTTAAACGGCGAAGAAATGGACTGGAAGGCCTGGGAGTTGAAGTAGGGCCATATTAAATCTATGACAATCCATTTTGAGAACTGCCAGAGATCTCGTGCCACCTTCAGTCTTTTTGTTTCTCAAGGGAAGTGTATTCATCAACCCGCCTTTCAAAAAGATCGAGTTTCTTATAATAATACTGTCTGTAGATCCAGAGCGAAAGTGCGACTATCATCGCATAAGTTAACAGCACGCGAGGTGCAACTCTGGCAAACTCCTCAAAAATATTCAGTTGCTGCACCATCATATAAACTACCGGCAATACGCAGGCCAGCAGCATTGGCATAAATACAAACAGCGAACTCACTTCCACACGAAGCAAACGGCGCAGCTGAACAACCAAAGTGCGCACCTTGGCCAGAGATGAGGAACCGAAATTGATCGACCTTAGCTTTCTCAGGAATATAACTGTCCAAGTCAAACCAATAATACTCAATACTATCCCTCCTATCGAAACCCGCACAAAACGTACATCATCACTATACATCCGTAAAGCCGACAGGAACAACAAAATGAGGCCAGCATACACAAAAATTGAGCTGTAGGTGGTGCCTGACATCACCTGCAAATCGCTCTCCGATTTTTTTGCGATAAATTGTTTCACCATAAGTGGTGTTAGTTCTTTACGTTGTTCGAGCTGGCTGTAGTGCTGCCAAAGTTCCATTATTTCTGATTCTTTCATTTTTGTTGTTTTTTAAACTGCGTTTATTTTTTCCATTTCTTTTACCAGGTGCTTTTTTATTCTGCTGATCTTTGTGGAAACATTTGATTCAGACAATCCGCTGATTTCAGCGATCTCAGCATATCGGTATCCCTCCAGATGCAAAAAAATAAGTGCCCTCTCCATTTTTTCAAGTCCGGCTATAACTTCATAAAGCAGCTGAAGCTGTTCTTTATGTTCACTGTGACCATTAAAACCATTGTCGGGTAGCTCCACATCGGCGAAACGCCGCCGCTGTTCCCTGCGCCTATAAGAAATTGCCGTGTTAAGCGCAACACGGTACATCCAGGTGGAAAATTTGCTTTCTTCCCTGAAACCGGGAAAAGCTTTCCACAGTTGTATTACAATTTCCTGAAAAAGATCATTGCGGTCATCTGCACTTAAGGCGTAAATACGGCACACCTTCCTGATAAGCGCCTGATTTGCGGTTATCAGCGTTACAAATATTTTCTCATTTTCTGCTGAGGCACTCATATACCTGTATTAGTCGCAGGCAAAGGAAAAAAATCACAGACCCGCGAAAAAAAATAGCAGGCTCAGAGACTTTCCAGAAAAGATACCAGTTTTTTGACTGCCTGGCCCCGGTGGCTGATACGGTTTTTTTCTTCAGGCGGCAATTCCGCAAAGGTGCTTCTATAACCTGCTGGTATAAAGAGCGGGTCATATCCAAACCCGCTGATTCCGCGGGGTTCGTACGCAACTGTGCCTTTTACTTCGCCTTCAAAAAACCGTGTTTCACCTGAATAAATAAGGGTGATTATTGTCACGAAACGGGCCCGTCGTTTGGTGATCTTTGCGAGTTCAGTGAGCAACTTTTTGTTGTTGGCCGCTGCATCGGCCTTTTCGCCCGCGTAACGTGCGCTGTAAACACCTGGCCTGCCGCCCAGCGCTTCAACCTCAAGTCCGCTGTCGTCGGCAATTACCGCGGCGCCGATCTTTTTCCCAGAAAGAAAATTGATTACGGTTTGCGCCTTCAGCAATGAATTGCCTTTGATGGACCCGGAGGTTTCCTCAATCTCATCTGTAAAACCTATGTCACTTAAACCAAGCACCCTGAAGTGAGGAGGCAGCAGCGCTTTGATCTCCTGAATTTTGTGCGCGTTTGAAGTTGCAAGTACCAGATCCATTATTTTCTCAGCTCAAAATTCTGGCCCAGGTAAACCCTGCGCACCTGTTCGTCGCCGGCAAGCTCTTCAGCTGTTCCGCTTTTGATCACACTTCCTGAATACAGCAGGTAAGCCCTGTCGGTTATGCTCAATGTTTCATGAACGTTGTGATCGGTGATCAGAATACCGATATTCTTGTCCTTTAATTTCCGAACCACCTGCTGTATGTCTTCAACAGCAATAGGGTCAACACCGGCAAAGGGCTCATCTAGCAGTATAAATTTCGGGTCGGTGGCAAGGGCTCGTGCAATCTCTGTACGCCTGCGTTCACCTCCGCTCAGCTGATCGCCAAGGTTTTTGCGTACGTGGTGAAGCGCAAACTCATCAAGCAATTGTTCGGCCTTCATGTGCTGCTCCTTTTTGGTGAGCTTCGACATCTCAAGGATAGCGTAAAGGTTATCTTCAATACTGAGCTTTCTGAACACACTTGCCTCCTGTGGCAGATAACCTATCCCTAACTGCGCTCGCCGGTACATGGGTTCGCGGGTGATGTCGAGGTTGTCGAGAAAAATTTTGCCGCTGTTGGGTTTTATCATGCCAACAATCATATAAAAAGACGTTGTTTTGCCGGCACCATTGGGGCCCAGCAAACCAACAATCTCTCCCTGTTTAACCTCAACCGAAACCTTGTTGGCAACCGTGCGGCTCTTGTATTTTTTAACCAGGTCTTCGCTACGTAAGATCATCTTTACAACATTAACTGAAAGCCAAATCGTAAGCCGAAATTGGCCGGCAGTGTTTCTCTTCTATATGTGAGGCGCCAGAAGGCATCTACTCTGAACACCTTGAGTATATTTTCAATCCCGATACTTGATTCAACATACGGCCCCCTGTCAAGCGCTTTTAAAGTAGCGGGAAACATGAGCGTTTGCCTGTTCTTTTCCTCTACTGTTCCCCACACCGCTTTTGCTGTTGCCACCTCGCGCCATTTTAGTTTTCGCAACAAAGGTACTTTATTAAGGAACAATCCCTCAAAATGATGGAACACGCCAAGAGAGGCATACTGGTCGCTCGCGAATTCGTAGTAGTTCATCATGTTAAAGGCAAGGTAATCATATAAATAGGTTTCATTCCCTCCGTGAAGCTCCATCAGCAGAAAAGGCACCTGGCCCCAGATCTTTCCAACCTCAGCTACAAAATCAGTATAGCCAAGTATTGGTGTGATCCTTAACCTGTCGCTTACGTTTACTGCAAGTTTCTGATAGTCGTATTGCCCTTTAAAGGCATTTTGCAGTGATTTGGTGTAGTTGAGCTGAACAACAGGATAAATAGTGCCAATAGCAACGCGTGAAAAACCTTCACCCACATACTTTTCCTTCCAGGCAAAACGAACATTTAAACGCACCTCTGAAGTATAAACCTCCGGCTGTTCTTCGCGACGACCTTCAGCGTTGAGCCTGTAATAACGGTTGCCTCCCAGCGCCGTAAACTCACGGCCAAGTAGCACGGCGCGCGTTATTAAACCGGGAAACCATTCACGTTCGTACCAGGCTTCAGCACCTGCCACACGGGTAAGGTTGGTAAGAGGATTGGTCCTGAAAAAAGAGGCCAGCACATTGTCCTGCGAAAATCCATTGGTACTCTGACCAAGGATCTCATAATCATCGCGATAATTCACTCCAACGATTTGCCGGTGCGGCGATTTGGTAATAAAACTTTTGAAGCCCAGTGCGTACTTCCACTTTTCATCATTTAAACCGTAAGCAACGTACCCATTCAGCTCATACCACTTGCTGAACTTTTCGCTGGTGCGGCCGCCAAAACGCATTCTTAGTCCTTCAACCCTGTTGTACGACAAAAGATTCGAGTAGGGTCCGATCTCGAAATTATTCACCTTCTTGTACCCGGCCACCAGCAGGTAAAATACATCAACCCAGGTTTGATACACCGGCAGCGACTGAATGGTGTCGATCATTTTAAAGATCTTTTTTTCACGCAGCGTGAGACTGTCATGCCGGTTCTCCTCCCAGAACTCATCTGACTTACCGAGGGCCTGCTGGTTTACTTCGATCTTATCTGCGAAATCGTAGAACGCGTTCTCGCGCGGGGCATTCAATACAAACTTTTTATAAGAAGTGGTTTTGCGACCATAAAAACCCATGGCCTTTTTGGTAGGCGCAAAATCAATCACCAGTCTGTCTTTGGTAAGCATCCAGCTACTGTCAACATAAGCGTACTCCTGAATAATGCTTGCTGTATTGATGAAGTTGAGATTGGCATTTTTGGGTATGCTCATTTCAAGTCTCTTAATGCCCCAGGTAGTATCTGCTATCCAGATATTACCGGTAAAACACAGTTCCTGTGTACGTTTAGGTTTAAATGAAAGATGGTAAATATACTGGTTGACCTCAAAAGCGCTGTCCTGCAAATAAAATTTATAATAAAACAAGGCGTTGTCGCTCAGCGGACTGGGCATCTGTTTGTTGAACACCAGAATATTGTTATCATACAGGTTCACGTTCTGGTACATATCGCCCAGCACCTGCGAAACACTGGCATTTTCCATACCTGTGATCTTACTGGCAATCACCACTTCTTTTTTTCGCTCAGGATCACTTTTAAAGTAGATTCGTGAGAGGTTCTCGATCATAAAAAACGGCAGAGAGGGTCGCTCGCCGCTGAATGAACTGTCGACATTATCAAAAATAAAGCTGATGGACTTAAGCACTTTTTTTTCACGCAGCTCTTTGGGGATCCGGTTCAGATCAAACTCAATCTTGTTATAGGTTTCGTATTCGTATGCGCTGAGGTTATCGCGGTTGTTAAGTTTTTTGTGTTTCACCGCATTTCTGATGATACGGTGCGCGGGATTTTCGCCGGCATCAACCACAACCTCTTCCAGTTCCTGTCCGGGGTCGACCTCCAGCGGAAAATTGATCTCCTGATCAGGAACCCCGGCCTTAATTGGCCGCGCCATTCTTTTGAAACCCAGGTAAGTTGCCACAAGGGAATCTCCCCCCTTTTCGATTTTGATCACAAATTTGCCGTCGAAGTCGGTCTGCGCGCCGGTTACTGAGCCCCTGATGATCACCGGCACAAATGGCAATGGTTCGCGTGAGTCGGCCATAAACACCATGCCTCTAATGGTTTGCTGTCCCAAGGTGGTTAAAAACAGGGAGGTACAGAAAATAAGCAGTGTTAAGCGGGCATTCATTTTACAACAGCTAAATGTAACAAAACTTAAAAGCCGTCCCCTGTTCATTTTACGTGTGTTCACATATTTGCCGCAGGGCAGATTTTTCATTGAAAATCAGGGTCCTCCACAGTTGTTTCGGTGCTAAATATATTTTGTAATTCAGAAATTTGGTTATAATATTGCACGCTGAGTGTATTTAGATCATCGATGAAAGGCCTTTTTCTACCCTTTATTTTACTCACTTGTGTTGTAAATACCTCTTTTTCACAGGGTAATGTCATTATTGTGGAGGGTAATTACCAGGGAAAAGTGCTTTATGTACAAAATCCCTTTGGCCCCGGTGGTGTAGGTTTTTGTGTAACAGAGGTAAAAGTTAACGGAAATATTACGACCGACGAAACCAATTCAAGTGCTTTTGAGATCGATCTGAAAGCCCATAAACTTAATCCTGGCGACAAGGTTGAAGTAAAAATAATTCATAAAGACGGTTGCAAGCCCAAAGTTTTAAACCCGGAGGTGCTTAAGCCGCGCAGCACTTTTGAGATAGTGAGCATGACTGCCGAAAAAGACGGCACTTTAAAATGGTCAACAAGATCAGAGACAGGCAAGCTTCCGTTTATTGTGGAACAATTCCGCTGGAACAAATGGGTTAAAGTTGGGGAAGTTGAGGGTGCCGGAACACCATCTACACATGAATACAGCTTTAAAGTGGCAGCCCACAGCGGCAAAAACCAGCTGCGCGTGAGGCAGGTCGATTACACTGGCCAGCCACGGGTCAGCAAATCGGTTGATTTTATCGGAGAAAGTCCTGATGTGGTTTACTCACCGCAAAAGACCAGCAAAGAAATCACCTTCTCCACCAATAAAGGAAAAGAGGCCAATCCCGCAGAAACCATGTATGAGATCTACGATCAATATGGTAATGTGGTAAAAAAGGGTTATGGCAGCAGGGTTGATGTGAGTAATCTTCCACGTGGCTCTTATTATCTGAATTTTGATAATAAGATGGGTGAATTTATGAAACGTTAGTATTTTCCGCACTTTTCGCCACCTCTGCTTTTCCGGGCGGAGGTTTTTTATTTTATACATTTACAGCATGTTTAAAGTGAAAGTTAACGGCGAAAAAGACTTTACCACAGAGCTGAAACGCGATGGCAACCAGTTTGAAGGGCTCCTGGACGGGGCACCGGTAAAAGGTGACCTTCTGAAAATAAACGAAAGGCAGTTCCATTTGCTTTATAACAACCGCTCGTACAATATTGAAGTGATCAAAACAAATCACGCTGAGAAAACCATGACGCTGCGCATCAACGCACAAAAAATTAGCGTTCAATTGCGCGACAAATATGACGAGCTGCTTCATCAGCTTGGCATGGATGCCCTGGCCTCACGCAAGATCAATGACATAAAAGCGCCAATGCCGGGAATGGTCCTTAACATACTTGTTGGCGAAGGACAGGAAGTAAAAAAGGGAGATGCGCTGCTTGTACTTGAGGCCATGAAAATGGAAAACGTTTTAAAATCGCCCTGCGATGGCGTAATTAAACGTGTTGCGGCAAACAAAGGTTCTGCAGTAGAAAAAAACCAACTTCTAATACAATTCTAAACCATGGAAAACGATCGCAGAGATTTTTTGAAAAAAAGCGCTTTGCTTGGTCTGGCCGGTATTGCCGGCAGCCTTTTTGGCAGCGAAAGACTGGGTGTTATTGAAAAGGTTGAAATGCTTTCCTCCTCAGGAGCGGGAAAAATAACCCTTCCGCCACTGCCCTACGCTTATGATGCGCTTGAACCTTTTATTGATAAGGAGACCATGAAGATCCATCATGGCAAACACCACCAGGGATATATTGACAAACTAAATACCGCAGGCAAAAAAGAATTCGACCCTGATGCCGATCTCGCAGAAAGCTGCGGCAAGGTCACTGAAAAAACCTCTCCGCTTGTACGAAACAATCTGGGCGGACATTACAATCACCTGCTTTTCTGGCAGATGATGAAAGCCGGTGGCAACAAAAAAAATGCACCCTCGGGAACACTGGCAGAGGCAATCAAAAAAGAATTCAAGTCCTTTGAAAAATTCAAAAAAGAATTTGCCGATGCGGCAACCAAACAATTTGGCAGTGGCTGGGCCTGGCTTATCAAAGATGAGAAAAACAGATTAAAGATCACCTCAACACCCAACCAGGACAATCCCCTGATGCAGGTAGCCAAAGAACAGGGCAAACCTCTGCTCGGAATTGACGTGTGGGAACACGCCTACTACCTGAAATACCAGAACAAACGCGCCGAATATATTGAGAACTGGTGGAGCGTGGTGAACTGGGACAAAGTTCAGGAGTTTTATGGTGGATGATTTTTGTTTCCTGGGCGTGAAGAAGCAGCGGGGACGCAGCACCTGTGAAACCGCCTGACTTAAGACCTCCGCAAGCGTTCAGGATTTTCTTCAATTATCTGACAAGAACAGTCAAAACCACCGATATTTGCGATTCATGCAACACAAAAACTTCAAGAACATTGAAAAGGTCACTTATGGCCGCGGCTCTTTTGTACAACTGGCTGAAACCGTTGCCCCTGTAAGGAAAGAGAATAATAACTATTTTGTTTATCTGATTGATGATTATTTTAATGGCAAAGAACTGAGCAAAAGACTGCAGGAAAAACCTGAAGATCTTTTGTACTACATCAACGTTGATCAGTACGAACCAACAACTGAGCAGATTGACCAGCTGCGTGATGAAATTCTTGCGAAAAAAGGCTTGCCCAGCGGTGTGATTGGTATTGGCGGCGGAAGTATAATGGACATTGCCAAAGCGCTTTCGCTGATGCTTACCAATGAGGGCTCGTCGGTGCTGTACCAGGGCCTGAATCTCGTAAAAAAACCAGGCGTCTATCACCTTGGCGTTCCAACCATCAGCGGTACCGGAGCAGAGGTTTCGATGACCGCAGTACTTACCGGACCAGAGAAAAAACTCGGACTTAAATGTGACTGGACGGTTTTTAACCAGGTGATCCTGGACCCCGATCTCACCGCCACAGTTCCCCGCGACTGGTGGTTTTACACCGGCATGGATACTTATATCCACTGCATAGAATCGCACAACGGCATTCGCAACAACGCATTTAGTCTGGCTTACGGCGATCAGGCGCTGCAACTTTGCAGAGAAGTTTACCTCGGTGACAAGGCAGGGCAGACGGCAGAAAACAACGAAAAACTGATGGTGGCATCGCTGATGGGCGGACTGAGTCTCACTTACAGCGAAGTAGGTGTTTGCCATGCGCTGAGTTACGGGCTTTCAAAGATCCACGGCACCCGACACTGTTATGCAAATTGTGTGATCTTCCAGCATCTTGATGACATCTATCCCGAAGGTGTAAAAGAATTTAAGACGATGGTCAGAAAGCACAACATCAGTCTGCCACAGAACCTGAGCGCAGAGTGGGATGATTCAACACTTGACAGGATGACCGAGGTAAGTGTTAATCTTCCTTTTATGTGGAACCATGCATTTGGCGATAGTTACAAGGAGATCGCCACCAGAGCATATATAAAAGATCTTTTTAGAAGGCTCTGAAAACCCGGCCCGAAGGTGCCAGAACCATATTTAGCAGGCATGGCATTCATTTTTATTAATTTCGCCGGAGATTGCGGATTAAACACTCACGCTGTTTATTTGAACCGCCTCTTTTTTTATGATGGAAAATGATAACATGCTGCTGGCAGCAAAAGCAAAATATGCAGACCTGCTGGGCCGGGACCAGGCACTAAAAATTCTGCAGCTTTTTGAAGAGATAGCAACCGGAAAGTATAACAAGGGCGAGGTACATTCCTTCAAGCTGAAAACACTTGCTCATCCGGTTTTTTTAAGGAGCATCCGTGCCGACATGCAATCTTTTGTCAACACATTTATTGATCCGTATCTCGAGAAAAAACAGTACCTGGAGAAAACACAGTATGTGATAGATGCCGGCACAAACATAGGCTATACGGCGGTTTTATTTGCCAACTGGTGGCCTGAAGCCAGGATCATAAGTATTGAGCCCGATCGTGAGAATTATGAGCTGAGTAAAAGAAATACAGCGGCTTATCCCAACATTACAGTACTTCATGGAGGTTTATGGAACAAAGAAGCCGACCTGCAGATCGAGGCCGGTCAGGAGGATGGTTTTGTTGTGCGTGAAGTAAAAACAGATCCAGCAAATGTGCGGAGTGAAAATCTTACCAGAGGCTTTTCAATTGACCAGCTGATGAAGCAGCATGGACTGCCGGCGATTGATTTTCTGAAAATGAATATCGAAGGCAGTGAGAAAGAAATCTTTAGTGAAGGCTACGAAAACTGGCTGCCAAAAACCAGGTCGATGCTGATAGAACTCCACGACGGCAAAAATGCGGGCTGTTCCAAAGCGGTTTTTTCCACCACCAACCAGTATGATTTCGCGATTGCGGAAACTGCGCCTTACGGCATTTTGTTTGTTAAAGAAGAAGTTTACCGTAAATGGTACGCACGCTGGTACAAAGAGGAGATCTATCAACCTAATATTAACAAGGAGAGGTTCCCGGAATTTTACCTCGACAAAGAACAATAAGTGATGTTGCGCAGGAGCAGTATCTGGCTGTTGCCGTTGTTAACACTTATACTAATCTTGTTTGCCTTTTGCGCTGATCAAAAACAACAAAATGCAGCACTCCTTTCGCACCGTAGTTTAAGCGCTGAAGAACTTCAGGCAGATTTTGAACTGCTGATCAGCACTTTGCGCGAAAAACATCCCGCATTGTACCGGGTAAGCACCAAAACGGCGCTTGAACAAAGGATCTCATCTATTCGTAACAATCTTCGTTCAAACCTGGGGTATCTGGAGTTCCTTAAACTCCTCGCGCCGTTATTCACCGACATAGGTTGTATTGCTACACAATGGTCGCACCCGCCAGAGTTCTTAAAATTCAGGAATCAGAACATTGCACGCTTCCCCCTTGGCATCAAAATAGAAAATCAGCAGTTTTATATTAAAGACAGGCTTTCCGCCACCTACAGCATCACTGCAGGCTCACGTATTGTGAGTATCGACGGAGAATCCCCTGCAGACTATCTTGATAAAAATTACAAATTGCTGCCACGCGATGGCCAGGTGAAGACCCTGCAGCGGCGCTGGCTGGAAAGATATTTCGCACAACACCACGCCAACTTCTGGGCCCAGCCGCAGAGTTTTGACCTTGTGCTGCAAAGTGAGGAGGGAACAACCTACAAAAGAACTGTGCCCGCGGTAAAGAGCGAGGCTTTGCCCATAAAAAGATCGCCTTCGCAGCAGGAGCCATTAACCTTTATGAGCAACATTGCGCTGCTCGATTGCAGAGGCACTTCAGCCACCGGCTGGAGCGACAGCTTTGTCGATTCCTGCTTTCGCGTGATAAGTGAAAACAACACAAAACTGCTGCTTCTTGACCTCAGAGGAGCGGGCGCGCAGTGGCCTGAAACAGCAAGAAAGCTTTTCGATCACCTGAAGAGCGGCACTGAAGCACCGGCGTCAGAAGTCATTGCAACAGAAGCGGCAAATGGCTTCCTCAGCAACCTGTCGGACTATCAGCAAATACTCACCGCCTCCACCCGGCCCGCAACATACGCCTACACCGGCCGGCTTTATGTTTTGATAAATGGCTGGACCATCGGCTATAATGGCCTGTTATGCAGCCGTCTTTCGAAAAGACCCTCAACATTTTTTGCAGGCGAGGAAAGCGGCGCCGGCCGCTCTGGCATGCAGGATCTTCCATTTGTTCTCACCTTGCCTAACAGCGGATTAAAGGTAAGTATCCCTACTTTTAGAGTTGTGGCCGACAAACAGAATCCAGGATCTCTGCGCGGCGTTATGCCCCAGATCTCCCTGCCTGATTCCGACGATCTTCCCGCGGTGGTGGTAGCCGGCATATTACAGCATAAGTGGTGAAAAGGGGCCGTCTATAAAGGTAAAACCGCCCCAATTTCAGTTATCTCAGGTAAAAAGGCACGACCAGTCTCAGGCATATTATTTGAATGGTATTGGTTATGAAATACATCATTCCCCTCTGTTTTGCCGTTTTGCTGCAGCTCTCAGTAAAAAGTCAGGAAGTTTTTCCTTCTGACACTTATGTCCGCACCTGTCTTAACGATATAGAGTGCTCTTCTATCAACAGTTCCTCATTTTTGTTTTACGATGAGAACCGGGGGAAATTCTATATTAAAATTGATTTTAACCTTTTAAAGACCGGCATTGATTCTGTAGATTTCTGGCTCCAGGATCTTTCAGGAACAAACTTTTATTTCAAGGCCTCTCTTCCTCCTTCCGATCTTCCGCATCTGAGTAATTACAACCGCAAAACTTTTCACCTGGCGGGACAGTCGTACCTGAATGGTGTGTGGCGGCCAAAAACCATTGACATTACTGTATTCAGAGCTGAGGGAGACATGATGAGCAATGATACAGATGCCCGAAAAACCAGTGCTACAAGGGTAAACTTTAATTTTGCGATACAGCCCAAGGATTACGACATCCACAAAAAACCTCAGCGGTTAACCAACACAATATTTGTAGGTGTGGGCTCAGGCAGGATCAACACCCTGGAATTTGGCATGGAAAACCTCGTTGGCGAGGCCTTTGATCATGTGGATTAACCAGCTTCAAGAAAGGAAGTCAGTAGCGTTTAAAAACCAAAAATGCCTGTTACCAGCTCGGGTAGCAAACCAATTACCACAGTAAACACAGTGGCAGCGATAATGATCGTTTTATTGCTGCTTTCTATGTGCAGATGTACACCATCGCTGCTTCTGAAATACATTGCGATAATTACTTTCAGGTAATAGTAGGCGCCTACGGCAGAGGTAATCACACCCAGTATCAGCAGCCAATTATATGCAGAACCTATTAACGTGGTAAACACCATGTATTTTGCGAAGAAACCTGCAGTTACAGGAATACCTGCGAGCGAAAGCATGGCAACGGTCATACATAGCGCCATGGCCGGATTTCTGCGGCCCAGTCCGTTAAAGGCCTCGTAACTTTCATCGCCATTTTTCGACACATTATAAAGCACGCCGAATGCCGCAATACTGCCAATTGAATAAGCGAGCGCGTAATACATAATTGCATCTATGGTAATGTTGCTGCGCACATTGGCAAGCATCACCATCAGCATAAAAGCGGCGTGACTGATACTTGAATAGGCCAGCATACGTTTTACACTACTCTGCACAGCCGCCGTAAAGTTTGCGATTACAAGCGACAGGGCGATAACAGCAGCCAGAACAGCAGTCCACACCATACTTACATTTCCCATATCAAAAAGGAACAAGCGTATAAAGGCGGCAAAGGCCGCAGTTTTAACTACCGTACTCATAAAAGCGGTAATGAGTGTAGGTGAACCTTCATAAACATCAGGGGCCCAGAAATGAAAAGGAGCGGCCGAGATCTTAAAACACATGGCAACAAAGAGCATCAGTACCCCGGCGTAAAAAAACAACGGAAGATCAGTTCCGGCTGCTATGTACGTTCTGATGCCGGCAAGATCGAATGTGCCGGCAGCCCCGTAAATCAGAGCGATGCCGAACAAGAGGAAGGCACTTGCAAAAGAACCCATGATAAGATATTTAAAGCCGGCCTCATTACTTCTAAGGTCGAACTTTTTACTGGCTGCCAACACATACAGCGGAATGCTCAGGATCTCAATCCCCAGAAAGAGGGTGGTCATATTCCGGAAAGCGGTAAGCATGAGCGCACCAACCATGGCAAAAAGGATCAGGGCAAAATGATCTACCTTGCTGTGATCATCTCTGAAATAATCATTCGATAAAATGAACCAGCAAAAAGCGGTGATAAGTATTACACCTGAAAGCGCCAGCGCTGTTTTGTCAAACGACACCATGTTATCGAAATAAGGAATAATAAGCGGATCGTTCCACTCAAGAATATTAGAGATAAAAGCAGCCGCTATTCCGATCAGCACCACCGGGAGCAACAGCTTCTTAAACCTGAATATCTCCGCCAGCATCGCAAACAGGCCCAGCGCGGTAATTATCAGCATTGCTTTCATTTTTTCAGCTCCTTGTTTTTATCGTAAGTTCATTAAAATTGTAGTGGCAGCCTGTTCTGCAACGTCACTTATAGGTTTAGGGTATACCCCGAAAAATATCACAGCCGCGCATATTAACGCAAGCACCACCTTATCACGCTTCTCAAGCGCGCCAAAGGTCACGTTAGAATCTCTTCTGGCTCCAAGCATTATCTGCTGATAGGCGCGCAGCATATAAACAGCGCCAAGTATCACTGTTAAACCGGCAAACAACGCAACGGTAGCACTGTACTGGTAAACACCGTTAAGCAGAAGAAACTCGCCCACAAAACCATTTGTAAGAGGAAGCGCAACCGAACCAAGCAATACGATCAGAAACAATACTGCGAAATTCCCGTTCATATCTCTTATACCGCCAAGCCTGTCCATATCGCGCGTACCTGTGTGTCGCATAAGGATGTCGGCAATAAAAAACAAGCCAACCACGTTAACTCCGTGCGCAAGCATCTGAATAAGTGCGCCCTGAACACCTTGCTGTGTTGCAGACAGCAGCCCTGCTGCGATCAATCCAACGTGCGCGATGGAAGAATAAGCGATCAGTCGCTTAAAATCTCTTTGTGCCAGAGCAATACATGAGGCATATACAATCCCTATCACTGAAAGCGCAATTGCTGTTGGTCCCCAGCGTTCGAGTCCCAGCGGCACCACGGGCAGAAGCCACTTAAGCAACCCAAAGGTTCCCATTTTCAGCATTATGCCTGAAAGCATCATTGTGCCCTGTGTTGGTGCGTTCACATATGTATCTGGCTGCCAGGTATGGAAAGGAAAGATCGGCATCTTCACTGCAAAAGCAACAAAAATGAGCCAGAATACAATAGATTGCTGATCTGTACTTAAACTTCTTCCGGCATTATACAGCTCCTGAACTGCCCAGGATTTGCCCGCAGCACCACCGGTATGATTGTACAGATAGATAAGTCCAACCAGCATAAAAAGTGATCCAAAAAGTGTGTATACAAAGAACTTAAAAGTAATTGCGCCTCTGTTCTCGCCTCCCCAAATAAGGCATATAAAATAGATAGGGATCAGCGCCAGTTCCCAGAACACATAGAAAAGGAACCCGTCTTCGGCCATGAACACACCAACCAGCGCCATGAGCATAAACAGAATTAGTCCGTAAAAGCTGCCGGGGTTGCGGTAATTATGAGAGTAAGATGAAAGAATGACAAGGGGCGTAAGAAAAGTACTGAGCATAACCAGCAGCACACTCAAACTGTTGAGTGAAACAGCGAAATGAATTCCCAGTGAACGAACCCAGGTAACATCCAGGTGAAGCAGACTGCTGGCCGGATCGTTACGAAGTATAACAAAGCCGGCCAGTGAAATAATAAACTCTATCACTGCAGCTGCCAGCGCCAGATTCCTGGCCGCCGTGCCCTTCATCATAAAAACCACCAGCGCGGCAGCAAGGGGAAAAAATATCAGTAATGCCGTTAACATATAAACTTCTTAATTGATGATAAAAGTAAACAGGAATATCAGCACAATTGCCGTAACCATACCCATCACATAAAAACCGATGTGACCATTTTGCAGATATCTCACACCAACACCCAGAGCCCTTACACTGCCTCCAACGCCATTAACCAAACCATCAATCATCTCTTTATCAACAAGCTTGTACAAAGCCCTGCCCGTGAGGTCCAGAGGTTTTTTAATCATCACCTCATAGATCTCATCAACGTAATATTTGTTATAGATGATCCGCTGCCAGGGCTTCATCTGTTCTTCGTGAGCCACCGGTACCACCTTGTATTTTACATACATTCTGTAAGCGAAGTAAACGGCTGCCAGTGCCCCCACCACTGCAATGCCCATCAGCATCCACTCTGTATCATGGGCTAATAGCGTGTACCCCGGCCGAAGAATGAGCGGCGAAAGGTGCTCGTGCATCCAGTTGTTCATGCCCCAGAACTCAGGCAAGCCCAGCACTCCACCCACTACCGACAATACGGCAAGCACCATCAGAGGAACAGTCATCGAAGAAGGAGACTCGTGCAGGTGGTGTTCCTGCTCATGCGTGCCTCTGAATTTTCCAAAGAATGTAAGATATAACAACCTGAACATGTACAGTGCAGTGAGGATTGAGGCCAGCATTCCAAAAAACCACAGTGTTTTACTGTGCTCGTAGGTGTGTGCCAGGATCTCATCTTTGCTGAAAAACCCGCTAAAAGGCGGAATACCACTAATGGCAATGGTGCCAATAAGCATGGTGATAAAGGTGATCCTTATCTTTCCTCTTAATCCACCCATTTTACGGATATCCTGCTCGCCGCCCATAGCATGAATTACAGAACCTGCCCCGAGAAAAAGCAGCGCCTTAAAAAACGCGTGAGTGGTAACATGAAATGCGGCCGAACTGTATGCTCCAACACCCAGACCCAGAAACATTAGTCCAAGCTGAGACACTGTTGAGTAGGCCAGAATTTTTTTGATGTCATTCTGGAAAACGCCGATGGTCGCCGCAAAAAAAGCAGTAGCTACACCCACTATTGCAACCGTATCACTTGCAATCTCACTGATACTGTAAAACACATTTGAACGTACCACAATAAAGATACCGGCGGTAACCATGGTAGCAGCATGTATCAGTGCCGAAACAGGGGTGGGACCGGCCATGGCATCGGGCAGCCAGGTATACAAAGGTAATTGAGCGGATTTTCCGCAGGCTCCGATAAAAAACAGCAGGGCAATAGTAGTGATGGTGGCAGTGCCGGCGGTTCCTGCCATTGGAAAGACCTCAGTGTAAGTGATGCTGCCGAATGTCACAAAAGTAAGTATGATCCCCAAAAGAAATCCCAGGTCGCCGATGCGGTTCATCACAAAAGCTTTGCGCGCAGCGTCGTTGTATGCCGGCGTCTTGTACCAGAAACCGATGAGAAGGTATGAACATAAACCAACACCTTCCCAGCCAATAAAAGTGATCACATAGTTATTGCCCATTACGAGCAGCAGCATAAAAAACACAAAGAGGTTGAGGTAGGTGAAGAACCGTGAAAAGCCGGCGTCACTGTGCATGTATCCTACACTGTACACATGGATAAGGAAGCCAATGCCTGTTACAATCAGCAAAAACAATGCAGAGAGCGGATCAATTAGGAATTCAAATGGTATATCAAGACTTCCGGAAGTGATCCAGCTAAAAACTTCGATAATGTTGGTTTTTTGGGTGCTCTGTTCAAGTTCAATAAAAATGCCTACAGATAATATGAACGATAGAAACACAGCGGTGCTGGCCAGTATGCCGCTAAGAGACTTCGACATTCTTTTTCCGAAAAAGCCGTTGATCAAAAAACCGATCAGGGGAAAAAGTGGTACAAGTGTTGCGAGTTTTATCATTTTGTTTCTATCTCACCATTTAACATGCGGTTCAAGCCAGATTTGCTCTGGCCCATACCCAGAGAAGCAATTCCGAAAGAATCCTGCAACTTCATATATATTTTTCCTGTTTCAGACATATTGTTCCGCGACCTGGTCGTGCTCCCTGCCATTCAGTTCCGGAGTTTGCTAAGAAGGTGCGGATCTATGCTTTTTACGTTTCTGTACACCATACTTATGATAGCAAGTCCCACTGCAACCTCTGCCGCGGCCACAGCCATAATAAAGAACACAAAAACCTGTCCGCTGGCATCATGGTGCAATACACTGAAAGCGACCAGCAGAAGGTTAACCGCGTTAAGCATAAGCTCAATGCACATAAACAGAATAATTGTATTCCTCCTTGCCATCACGCCAACAGCCCCGATAATAAAAATTACCGTGCTTAACATGAGGTACATATTTATTGAAATGCCGTTTATCATTTTGAAACCTCTTTTTTACCGATCATAATTGCACCTACGAGCGCCGACAAAAGTAATATTGAAACGATCTCGAAGGGAAATAAAAACTCACGGAACAATACACGACCAAGATTTCTCACAAGCCCTATCTCTGAGAATCCTTCCTGCGTCAGCTCCAAACTATCAGCGCCCCGCAATGCCCCCACCAGCACCAGCAGCAACAATCCACCTATTACACCTGCAATAATTTTTGAAAGCGCCGTCTTTTGCGGCTCAGTATCCTGGTTCAGGTTCATGAGCATGATCACAAACAGAAAAAGCACCATAATTGCGCCCGCGTAAACAGCAATGTGAACAATGGCAAGAAACTGCGCATTAAGCAGAAGGTAATGCCCTGCAATGCAGAAAAAAGTAAGCACAAGATAAAGCACTGAGTTTACGGGGTTGCGGCTGAATACCACCATAAGTGCAAACATGATGGCAAGAAAAGAAAGAACGCCAAATACCCATTGTGTGACAGTATATCCTAACATAATCCCGTATTAATGCCTTCCTTTATCAAGTTGTGTTTTATCGTAAAGCTCATTGTGCTTTAGCCCCGGACGCTTCTTAAATTCCAGCACCTCAGGCGTCTGACGCTTGCTAACATCTACCCGTTTATCGATGGGTTCTACCAGCTTGTCTTTTCCATAGATAAAATCATCGCGCTCAAATTCGGTAGGCACAAGTCTGTCAGTTAAAAATATTGCCTCTTTGGGACAAGCCTCCTCACACAGTCCGCAATAGATGCAGCGCAGCATATTGATCTCATACCTGCTTGCATATTTCTCCTCACGGTACAAATGTTCTTCTCCTTTTTTTCTTTCTCCGCTCTCCATGGTAATGGCCTCGGCAGGACAGGCCACTGCACACATACCACAGCTGGTACACCTTTCGGCGCCGTTCTCATCGCGTTTAAGTACATGCATACCGCGATAAATTGGCGCGTGAATCTTTTTCTGTTCGGGAAACATTATCGTTGGACGCTTCTTAAAAAGATGGCTGAAAGTAATAGCCATGCCTTTTATGATCGCCGGGAAATAGATCCTTTCCGCGAAACTCATTTCCTTATTGGAAACAACCCTGCTTCTGTTAGTTAGCTGCATTTTTTATTTCCTCCTTCAGACATATGGCCGGATGCCGCGTATCTACCGCCGCACGCAACACTGTTATTTAACTTCTTTATGTGCCTCATGCTAAAAATGTATATTCCCTCTGAAGTATTCAACCACCACGGTAAGCGCAAGATTTAACAGCGACAGCGGCAGCAGTATCTTCCAGCCAAGATTCATCAGCTGATCGTAGCGGAAACGCGGAACAGTCCAGCGGATCCACATAAAGATCGAAATGAAGATCAAAGTTTTTGTGAAGTAAACAAAGAAACCAATAAGGCCTATAATCCATGATCCCTGCTCAATTCCTAATGATTCATAGAGCTGATGGGCAAAAGGAAAATTGTATCCTCCAAAATAAAAACCTGCCATTACTGCCGACGACACGAACATGGCGATGTATTCAGCGAAAAGAAATAAGCCAAGTTTAAATGCCGAATATTCGGTGTGATATCCGCCAATAAGCTCTGTTTCACACTCAGCAAGGTCAAATGGCGCACGGTTTGCTTCAGCCAGGGAGCAGATAAAAAAGATAAGGAAGCCCAACGGCTGATACACAACAAGGGCAACCCCAAGGTCCTGCATGGCAATGATCTCCCTGAAACTTAATGAACCTCCGGCAGTAATAATAAGGGCTACAAGAGAAATGCCCATAGCAAGTTCGTAACTGATCATCTGCGCCGAAGCTCTGATGGCCCCAAGCAGAGAATATTTGTTGTTAGAAGCCCAGCCACCAATCATTATACCGTAAACCGCAATGGAGGTAACGCCAAGCAGAAAAATTACGCCTACATTCACATCAGAGATCTGCATGGCATAGGTTGTGCCATTAATTGTAACATCGGGAGCCCAGGGAATAAGTACACCTGCCATGATTGCAGTGGCAATAAACAGGCCCGGTGCAATCACAAATAAAAATCTATTCGCTACATCAGGAATGATTTCCTCCTTAAACAACATCTTGCCACCATCAGCGAGTGGTTGCAGCAACCCCCATTTTCCGGCCCGGCTCGGCCCCCAGCGGTCCTGCAGCAAACCGGCGAATTTCCTCTCCCACCAGGTTGAATAAGCTGCAATACCAAGCGATACTGCAAACACCAGCAAACAAACTATTGATTTATATAAGATCCACTCTGCCATTGTTAAGGTCTTTTGTCTAAATCCATAAAACCAAGCGCCTCCTGCTCACGCATGGCCTTTACCTTGAGCTCGTTCAAATGCTCATAATGATTTTGCGAGATCACCGAACTGCGGTGAATTGGTGATGGTCCCTCAATAACCCAGTCAGCTGTTTTTTTGTGATCGTACCTGCAGCTGTTGCAGATGTAACCAGGTTTTCCATCTGGTGTATCCATCACCTCATCCCACTGATCTTTGCGGGAAGTTACACGCAAAACGTCGGATCCTTTTAGCCACAAGCGCACCCTTCCATGACAGGTAGAACAATTACGGTGAGCATCTAAAGGTTTAGTGAACCACACGCGCTGCTTAAACCGGAATGTTTTATCGGTTAAAGCCCCCACAGGACAAACATCAATAACGTTGCCGGAAAATTCATTCTCAATTACGTTCTCAATGTAAGTAGATATCTCTGAGGCATCGCCCCTGTTTATGACGCCATGTACGCGGCCAGGAGTAAGCTGATCGGCAAGTTTCACACAACGGTAACACAAAATGCAGCGCGTCATGTGCAATTTGATCTTGTCGCCGATATCAATCAGATCAAATTCGCGACGCTTGAATTCGTAGCGCGTTTTTGCGGAACCATGCGCGTAACTCAGGTCCTGCAATTTACATTCGCCCGCCTGATCACATACCGGGCAATCGAGCGGATGATTTATGAGCAGGAATTCCACCACCCCATCGCGCGCCTCCAACACCTCTGCATTTGTATAATTTTCCACCACCATGCCATCCATAACTTCTGTACGGCAAGATGCCACCGGCTTGGGCATGGGATTAGGGTTTTGTGTGCTCCCCTGAGTTACCTTTACTATGCAGGTGCGGCAGTAACCACCGGTTGTTTTTAATTTAGAATAGTAGCACATTGCAGGCGGCGCCACATCCGGCCCAATCATGCGCGAAGCCTCAAGAATGGTAGTACCCTTGGGAACATCTATTTCTTTGCCATCTATTGTTACTTTCATTCTGTTTGCAGTTTTTCTGAGTTACTGCCTCTCTGTTCAGGCCGTGGCCCTGTTTAAACGTTCGTAGTGACTTATGTCTGTATATTTTTTGCTTCTTGCAATCTGCAAAAACTCCTCCTTAAAATGCCTGATGGCTGCTGCAACAGGCCAGGCTGCTGCCTCTCCCAGCGGACAAATGGTCTTGCCCTCTATTTTGCTTTGAATGTCCCAGAGCAGCTCAACATCTTTTTCTTCGGCGGTTCCGTTAAGGAACTTCTTCAGGATCCTCTCCATCCAGCCCGTACCTTCACGACAGGGCGAACATTGTCCGCAGCTTTCGTGGTGATAGAAACGGGTGAAAGTGAACAGATTCTTCACAATACTTGTGTCCTCATCCATCACTATAAAACCGCCGGAACCAAGCATTGTGCCCGTCTGAAACCCTCCATCGGCAAGACTTTCATAAGTCATTAACCTGGGTTCCCCTTTGGCTGTTTTTAATATCAGCTCTGTGGGAAGGATTGGCACAGAAGAACCTCCGGCCACCACAGCCTTTAGTTTTTTTCCATTCCTTATTCCGCCGCAATATTCTTCGCTGTATATAAACTCTTCAACCGGCACGCCCAATTCTATCTCGTACACACCAGGCTTATTTATGTGGCCGGAGGCTGAGATAAGTTTAGTACCTGTGGATTTTCCTATACCGATCTTGGCATATTCTTCCCCGCCCATATTAACTATAGGACAAACTGCAGCAATGGTTTCAACATTATTTACCACAGTGGGGCAGCCCCATAAACCGGCAACAGCAGGAAATGGTGGTTTGATACGGGGATTCCCGCGTTTTCCTTCAAGAGATTCAAGCAGGGCGGTTTCTTCTCCGCAGATATATGCACCGGCTCCCACCTGCACATAACAATCGTGCGAAAAGTTGGTGCCAAGTATGTTTTTCCCCAGCCAGCCGGCTTCGTAGGCTTCTTTCAGAGCCTGCTCAAGGATACGCGCCACATAAAAATATTCCCCGCGTATGTAAATGTATGAAGTGTTGGCGCCCAGGGCATAGGAGGCCGTGATCATGCCTTCAATAAGAAGATGAGGGATGATCTCCATCAGGTACCTGTCCTTAAATGTTCCCGGCTCCGACTCGTCGGCATTACAAACCAGATAGCGCGGAACGCCTTCAGGCTTGGCAAGGAAACTCCATTTTAAACCAGTAGGAAAGCCTGCTCCTCCGCGGCCACGTAATCCTGATTTTTTAACTTCTTCAGTTACCTGTTCAGGGCTCATGGTTTTAAGCGCCTTCTCTACTGATGTATAGCCGCCATGCTGACGGTACACCTCCAGCGTGTGAATGTTTGGCACTTTATCGTTTTGTATCAGAAGTTTTTTTCCCATGCTGTCCTTGCTGCGCTTCCTTTATAATGTGTTTTTATAATCCATGTCGGTGTATGACCGCCTTTTACCCTCCGACCTGTAGGTGTCAATCAGCTTCTCAACCTTTTCGTAGGTGAGTTTTTCGTGGTAACTGGCCCCGCACTGTAGCATAGGCGCCGTGCCGCACGAACCCAAACATTCCGCCACTTTAAGCGTGAACATGCCATCGGCAGTAGTCTCACCAACCTTTATATTAAGTTTTTTCTCAATAAATTTTATAATGTCTTCCGCTCCCATGAGCCAGCAGCTGCTGGTCTGGCAAACCTCTAATACACATTTTCCAACCGGTTTAAGATTGAACATGGTGTAAAATGAAGCCACCTCAAAAACTTCAATTGGCTGAATATTAAGAACAGAGGCCACCAGGTCCATTACTTCAGGACTCAGCCAGCCATCGAATTCGGCCTGCGCCACATGCAGAACAGGCAGCAAAGCCGACTTCTGTTTTCCTTCAGGATAGCGGCCGATGATAGTATCAATCGTTTTTTTTGCATCATCACTGAACTTCAGCGACTCCCGCACCCCTGCATCAAAATGTTGTGCTCCGTGAACCTGTGCTCCCATTTCCGGTCTAATATCTTTTGCTATTTGTGTGTTTTTTTTGCCGCCTAAATTTCATCATTTTTTCGCAGTTAAAAAGAATCGCTCTCAAATCATTTACTGCATTTTCAGTTTCCTGTATTCTCTTAATGCCGGTGAGACTGCACAACTGCCCGTATTCATTTAAATGCCTGCTTGCCTGCTGAAGCAAAATAACTTTTGCTTCCAGATCGTTGGCAGATACTGCCTCTTTACAGAGAAGTGTAACTGCTGCCGCTGACCTGCACATCTGTTCACGCATATCAAATGAGCAGCCTTCAAAATCCTCCATATTAAGCAGAGCCTGCACTGAAAATCTTCTGATATTATTCTGCGACAATTTCATTTTATGCATCAAGTTCTCCTGCAATCACATTTAAACTGCTCATTGTAAGGATGGCATCACTTAAGAGCGTTCCTCTCACCATTTCAGGATAAGCCTGGTAATAAATAAAACAAGGTCTGCGGAAATGCAGGCGGTACGGAGTTCTGCCGCCATCACTGATCAGATAATATCCCAGCTCACCGTTGCCTCCCTCTACACAATGATAAACCTCACCAACCGGCACCTCGGTTTCGCCCATCACGATTTTGAAATGGTAGATCAACGCTTCCATGTTGTTGTAAACCTCTTCCTTGGGAGGAAGGAAAAAGTCAGGAATGTTTGCATGCGAGGGACCATCTGGCATATTTTTTAATGCCTGTTTAATGATGTTTATCGACTGCCACATCTCTTCCTGCCGCACCATAAAACGGTCGTAAGTATCCCCACTGGTGCCAATCGGAATTGTAAATTCAAAATCCTGATAAGAAGAATAAGGATTTGAAACCCTCACATCAAAATCAACTCCCGCAGCACGCAGGTTAGGACCAGTAAAGCTGTACTCAAGTGCGCGTTCACCGCTGATTGGTCCGCAGTTTATAGTGCGATCCATAAAAATTCTGTTGCGCTCAAGCAGATTTGAAAACTCTGTCAAAGCAGGCGGAAAATCTTTGAGGAATTTATTGATCCTGTCCCAGGTTACCTGGCTCCATTCGCGTTCAAATCCACCTATCCGCCCGATATTTGTAGTAAGACGGGCACCGCAGATACTTTCAAAAATATCGTAGATATGTTCTCTTAACTGGAATAGATAAAGAAAGCCCGTAGTGGCACCTGTATCCTGCCCAATAATAGTATTACATATAATATGGTCGGCTATGCGAGAAAGTTCCATCACTATCACGCGCATGTACTCAACGCGTTTTGGCAATTCTGCTTTGATCAGTTTCTCAACAGTCATGTGCCAGCCCATATTGTTAATAGGAGAGGAACAGTAGTTGAGCCTGTCGGTTATTGGAGTGATCTGATTATACGGTCTGCGTTCCGCCAGCTTTTCAAAGGCGCGGTGGATATAGCCGATAGTAGGCACAGCATCACGAATTACCTCTCCATCCATTTGCAGCACATTCTGAAACACACCATGCGTGGCAGGGTGAGTTGGACCCAGATTAAGCGTGGTGTACTCGTTTAAGGGATTCGCCGGCGCTCCTGCTATCTTATTTTCTTCTTTGTTGCTCATTGCTCAGCTCTACATTAACGTCCAAACATGCGGTCATCTTTATCGTCCCTGGTCTGATCCTCCAGCGGATATTCTTTTCTTAAAGGGAAAATATCCATCTCATCAACATTCAGAATCCTTTTTAGGTTGGGATGGCCTGTAAATCTAACCCCGAAAAAGTCATACGTTTCACGCTCCATCCAGTCAGCGCCAAGCCACAGGTCGGTTGCTGTTGGGATCTCAGGTTTCTGAATATCGAAAAACGTTTTGATCCTTACCCTGATGTTTTTTGGCATGTTGTGAAGGTGGTAGATCACTCCTAACCGCTTCTCGTCAGTGGTTTGCATGGCAGTTAGATCGGTGAGGAAATGAAAATCAAGTTCCTGATCATTTTTCAGGAAAGCAAGCACTTCGTGGATCTGCTCATGTTTTACGGTAATTGTCGCAAAATCATATAATAACTCTGCAGCCAGTACCGCTCCGGGAAAATTGGAATTTAGTTTTTCGTTAACCGTCTCAAGGACTTCTTTGCTCATTACTGTTTAAGTTTCAGTGAACTATTCAATGCCGTAGCTGTTCATCAGGTCCTTGTACTCTTTTGAGTACCTGCGACGGCCCGATTCGTTTTTCGCGAGTTCCTGTATTTTTAAGATCCCGTCAATTATCTGTTCAGGACGGGGTGGGCAACCCGGTACATACACGTCAACCGGAATTATACGGTCAATTCCCTGCAACACACTGTAAGTATCAAAAATACCACCGCTTGTTGCACAGGCTCCGACACAAAGCACCCAGCGTGGTTCGGCCATTTGTTCATAAACCTGACGCAGTGTTGGCCCCATCTTTTTTGCAATGGTGCCCATTACCATTAGAAGGTCGGCCTGCCTTGGCGAAAAACTTAACCGCTCCATGCCAAAACGGGCAAGGTCGTAATGTGAGGCCATGGTGGCCATAAACTCGATACCGCAGCAGGATGTAGCAAAAGGCAGAGGCCAGAGTGAGTTTGCGCGCGCGTGGCCGATCACCTGATCGACTTTTGTCGCAAAAAACCCCGGCCCTTCCATGCCATCAGGCTTACGGGCTATTTCAATTTTTCTGTGTTTAATTATGTCTTTGTCTGCCATCTTTCGTTCAGTTTAATCTTCCCACTTCAGCGCTTTTTTGGCGATCATGTAATAAAAACCTACAAGCAGCAGGGCAATAAATGAAAACACTTCTATCACACCCAGCAGGCCCAGTTCTCTGAAATTAGCCGCCCAGGGATACATAAAGATCACCTCAATGTCGAAGATCACAAAAAGGATGGCCACCAGAAAATACTTGATTGAAAAAGGAACGCGTGCATTACCTACCCCTTCAATCCCGCATTC
>JAEZDS010000246.1 GCA_023433205.1 Bacteroidota bacterium | reverse complement strand
CTATTACACCACCGGCTACCTCCAGGAGTTTACACATCCGGTAAATACCTTCCCCCGGAAAGTAAAAGTGGTGCTGAATGGCAAAAAACTAAAACCCGGTATAGATTATATACTTGATCCGGCAAGTAAAGGATTAAAAGGTAAGTTTCAGCTAAACAAAGCAGACAGTGTTACTTTTACAGCCAAACATCTCAACACCGATCTTCATGTTCAGTTCCGTAAAAAACTAACTTTTAGTGTGAGTAAAGGTGCGGGGAGCCATTGTGCGGTACTTCTCGATAAACAGATGGTAACTGATGAGCCCGTGTCGATTAAGGTAAACATTAAGAACCGGGAAATTGAACAGTTCAAAAGCAGGAACATAGTAGCTTTTGTTCAAGGAACATCAAAAAGCGACTCATTGATTGTTTTTTCAGCTCATTACGACCACCTTGGGGGAATGGGCCGGCGCACCTTTTTCCCTGGTGCCAATGATAATGCAAGCGGAGTAAGCATGTTACTCAATCTTGCCAGGTTCTATAAAATCAGTCCCCCCCGGTACAAGACCGTGTTTATCTTTTTTGCAGCCGAAGAGATTGGCCTTCTGGGCTCAGCCCACATGGTAAAAAGCGGGGATCTGCCCTTGCAGAAGGTCAGGTTCCTCATCAATCTCGATCTTCTGGGCACCGGAGAAGAGGGGATAATGGCAGTGAACGGTGCCATTCATGAGAACCGGTACAATACCCTCGTGAACCTCAACGATGCCTACGATCTGGTAAAGGAGGTGAAAATGCGCGGCAAGGCCGCCAACAGCGACCATTATCACTTCACTGAAGCAGGAGTGCCGGCATTTTTTATTTATACCATGGGTGGAACAACTGCCTATCACGATGTGTACGATGTGGCAAAAAGTCTGCCGTTGACCGAATACAGAGACCTATTTGAACTGATAAGACGATTTGTTGAGACATTGTAAAAGCATAGAGTTTTTATAGTACTTTTGGGCCGGATTATCACCTTAAAATCATAACAAAAAAAATCACACAAATGAAAAAAACAAACCTCCTCCTGGTAGCTTTTATGCTGATCATTGTAGCTGCCTGTAACAAAGATCAGAAAGTAGTAAAACAATTAGACGGAACCTGGAAAGTAAGTTCAATCGTGGTGGATGGCACTCCGGAACCGGCCAGTTCATTCGATGACGACACTTACACCTTTAACAGCTGTAAAGTAAAAAAAGATGATTGTGACGGAACTATCACTACCGATGGCATGTCAATACCTTTTACCTATAACGTTTCTGAAAAGGGTAAAAAATTCAGCATGACCATGAATTTTTTTGGATTTAGTTTCTCACAAACCGGCGATATTCTTGAGCACAGCAAAGACAAGTTCGTATTCCTTTTTATTGAAGACGGAGAAAGAACAGAAACCACACTTGTAAAAAAATAGTCTGAAAAACAGATCACAGACAGCCGGGCACGAAAGTTCCCGGCTTTTTTACTGGCCGGACCTTCGGCGATAATGGTTCATCACATCTATCTCATCCCAAACACCTGCCGGCAGGAAAAAACGCAGGTTCCGGCCCTCGCTGATCGCATTTCTTATAAAGGAAGCTGAAATTTCAACCAGAGGGGCTTCGGTGCGGTGTACATGCGGATGCTGATCAAACTTACTCCCGCTGCTGCCTTTTCTCGGATAAACATAAATATGATGATCTTTCAGTATCCCCTCATAATTCTTCCAGCGATGAAATGAATGCAGGTTATCCTCCCCCATTATCAAACTGAAGCTGTGCATGGGATACTTCTCTTTGAGATGAACCAGCGTGTTAATGGTATAGGAGGGCTGAGGCAAATCAAACTCGATGTTGCTTACCCGCATTCCAGGCTGATCATCAATAGCCAGCTGCACCAGCAGATAACGCTGCTGCTGATCAAGCAACTGCGATTTGATTTTCAGGGGGTTCTGCGGACTAACCACAAACCACAGCTCCTGCATCTCTGTAAATTCCAGCATATAGTTCGCCAGTGCCATATGGCCAATATGTACAGGATTGAACGAACCAAAAAACAGACCAATGTGCATGACCAAATGTATTGAATTCACAGCATTATACCGAACCAACCAATACCTACCCGAATTTCCTTTTGCATACCCGCCTGAAAAACTCTGACCATAGAGTGTAAAAACCACAATTAAAACAATAATTTCGCAGCGTGCTTCCTGCGGGTAATTTTTTGCTTGTTCCGGCTCCCGGTCTTCAGGAGGCAAAACTGTATACGCTGTCTGATGCCGCAAGCCATTACCGGAATAGCAGTTTTGTTGTAATACCTTACAGTGAACCCCGGCTCAAAAAACCGGTTCCGCAATTTTACAGTGTGCTTTCAACTGAAAAGATCACCGACCTCCCCGGGCAGGGCGAAGTGCCGCCATCACTGATCACTGCTCAAAACACCCGCGAAAAATACATCAGTACCGTAAAACAGCTTAAACAGCAAATACAGGCAGGAAACATTTACGAAATAAACTATTGTGCCCTGTTTTCCGCCCAAATAAAAATTGACCCCCTTTCAGTTTTCCTGAACCTCTGCAGGCACTCCAATGCTCCTTTTCAGTTCCTGGCACGGCTTGGCAACGATTACATACTTTGCGGCAGTCCCGAACTTTTCCTGAAAAAAAAGGGAAACATATTATCTACTAAACCCATCAAAGGCACCATAGGCCGCGGAAAAGATGAGGAGGAAGACCAGTTCCTGAAAAAAACACTGCAAAATAGTTTAAAAGACAGGACCGAAAACGTGATGGCTGTTGACGTGGCGCGAAACGACCTCAGCCGGCTTGCAACCAGGGCCAGTGTGCGGGTAAACCAGCTTTACAATATTGAATCGTATAAAACCGTGCATCAGATGGTAAGCACCGTAAGCTGCGAACTTAAACCGGCAATAACTTTTGCAGAAATAATCGAAGCCACATTTCCAATGGCCAGCATGACGGGAGCTCCTAAACACAGGGCCATGCAGCTGATTGGGGAACACGAGACCTTTGATCGCGGCTACTATTCGGGAACTATGGGACTAATAGACGAAAGAGGCGATTTTGAATTGCCGGTAGTGATAAGAAGCATTTTTTATAATGCTGAACAAAAGAAAGTCTGGTTTGCCACCGGTGGTGCCATTACATACCTGAGTGAACCTGAAAAGGAGTATGAGGAATGTCTGCTTAAAACCCGCAGTATGCTGGCAGCCCTGAATGCAGAACTGAGATAATTAGAAAAGTATCAGCAGCGTTTCACTGAAAACCTCAGGCTTTCTCCTCCCAGATTGCAGCTATATTGATGATGGTCATTACAGCCTTTTGCATATCCTGCACACTCACCCATTCCTGTTTGCTGTGTATGCCATGTTCGCCGGCAAAAATATTGGCCGTAGGCAAGCCCATGTACGAAAAGCGCGAACCGTCGGTGCCTCCGCGTATACTATCAAGTACCGGTTTTAAACCCGTACGTTTTATCGCTTCCAGGGCGTTCTCAATGATCTGCGGATGTTTGTCAAGCACCTCCTTCATGTTACGGTATTGCTCTGTAACAGTAAACTCATAATTGCTCTTATCGTAGCTGCTCACCACCTCAGCGGTAATCTTTTCAAGTTCCTCTTCAAGTTTTTTTAAGGTGCCTGTATCAAAGGCCCTGATAATAAACTTCATCTCCACCTCTTCTAATCCCCCATTTATTGAGGTAGGATGAATAAAGGGTTGCTTCTTTTCAGTTGTCTCCGGAGTTTTATCTGCTGGGATCCTCTCAATGATCTTCGCTGCGATCTTTATGGCATGCTGCATTTTGTCTTTGGCATAGCCAGGATGTGTAGAAAATCCTTTGATCATAATCGTTACCCCATCAGCACTGAAAGTTTCGTTCTCGAGTGTGCCAACCGTACCGCCATCAAGGGTGTATCCAAAATCGGCAGCAAGTTTTTTCATGTCGGCCTTTTCGGCGCCCCGGCCAATTTCTTCGTCGGGCGTAAAAAGAATTCTTATCCTGCCGTGCTTAACCTCAGGATGATTCATAAAAAAATTTGCGGCATCCATTATCTCAGCCACCCCGGCTTTATCATCAGCACCCAGCAAAGTGGTGCCATCGGTAGTGATAATGTCATTACCCTTTTGATTCTTTAATTCAGGGTGCTCCACTACCCGTATCACCTGGGAAGTATCTCCCGGAAGGGTAATATCTCCCCCCTGATAATTTTGGTGCACCTGCGGTTTTACATTGGTGCCTGAGCAATCAGGCGCAGTATCAACATGCGAACAAAAACAAAGTACCGGTACCTCTTTTGAAGAGTTACTTTCAATGGTGGCGTACACGTATCCATCCTTATCCATTTCGGCATCTTTAACGCCCATTTGTTTCAGCTCCTCAACAAGCAACCGGCTGAGATCTTTTTGTTTTTCTGTGCTGGGACAAGTGCCGGAAAGGGGATCAGATTGTGTATCTATTTTGGCGTACCTGATAAAACGATCAGCTACTGTGAAGTTGTACTTTGTAAAATCCATAGTTTAAAAAAACCCAAAGGTACTAAAAGACCCGTACCTGAAAACCCTTTGCTGGTTGCTTTGTTGCCACAAGGCCACATTCGCAAAACATGTATATTCGTAAAATGCAGCCCCTCTCTCCCCCGCCTGGCGCCCTTAATGCAGGAACCTTTCGTTACCTGTTCTGGCTGTTGCTTTTTCTTAACCTGCTTAACCATGCGCTTGTTTATCTTTTTGTAAACGTGCAGCACATTGATTCAGACCAGTTTTACATGTGGCATGGCGCCGTTGATTACGCAAAGGGAAAATTTTATGAGCCCCGGTTTTACGGGCAGGATTATAATACATTTATCGAGGCACTACCTGCTGTTCCTTTGTTATGGCTCGGCATTCCGGTATATTACGCCTTGCCGCTCTCAACGCATCTGCTCGCGTTTTTCCCTTTTCTGTTCCCTGCCACACTGCTTTACCGGACAAAAAACTATAGCGTGGCAGTTGTTATCCTGGCACTGCCGCTTTGTCTTTCCCTGGCTTATGATATCATGAGTGGTATCCCGCGCGGTTTTGTAGGAGGGCTATTCTTCAGCTCCTTTTTTATTCTCAGTATCCGGCAACCAGAAAATCTGCGATTTATTGCCTTGAACACCACAATGGCGGTGGCCGGCTATTTTATAAACCCAAATTCCACCCTCGTTGCTGTCCCATTCCTCTTTTACCTTTTTCTTCACAATTATAAACGTAAGGCTTATTATTTTACAAGCCTCATCATTCTGCCGCTTTACCTGCTGCTTCACTTTTTTCTGGACAACTTTTACCTGCGTAATCCCGACTATGTAGTGTACAGTCTGGGATTAGAATTCCGCGGCGCATTTTTTTTGGAGAACGTTAAAAACATCCACAGCCGCCTGGCACATGCCTCCTTTTTTTCAGATAAACATGCCTGGTGGTTTTTTGCAGCTTTCCTCCTGTTGCTGGGCGCATTGTTCAAACACAATCGCCGGGCTTTTTACGCCTCATTGCTGCTTCCGGTGATGATAGGGCTCTCAATGGCAAGCAACAAAGGCAGTGATGGAGAAACCTGGCCCTTTTATTCATTGAGCCGTGCCTATCTGGGTACTCCGCTGTTCTTTCTCCTGTTCTTTACAAGTCTGCCGGTTAACAAAAAAAGAATTGCCAGCTTCATCGCTATTGCCGCAATCCTATTCAGCAGCTACAAGCTCCTCACCTTCCGCGATAAACTGAACTTTTACCTTGAGCAGGAAAATAAGCTGGGTGTACACCTTCTGAAGCTGGACTACTGCCTGGAAGCCATTAATTTTTTCAAAACCAGATGCGAAACGCAGCAGTGCAGGCAACTGATGGTTTCAACGCACTTCTGGCTTAATACTTTGCTTGCCTACGGAGGGCCGGCAGCAGATGAGAATTTCCCGCTCTGCTTTGAAACCAGAAACGAGCATCGTTACTGGATGAGAGAGGGACTGAAAAATGAGGTAAGTGAACGTTTTATATACATCTCTCCACTTTCAGACCTTGATGAAAGAGTTCAGGCAAAAAACTTTGTGATCCAGGAACTTGATAATTATGGTCTGTACCTCATTACCGAGAATACCTTAAGCAACGGCGACTTCATCAGTATCGTTCTTAAAGCGGAGGAGGACAGTTTTTCTGAACAGTGATCAGGCAACCTTCAGCTGATTCAGCTTTGATTGTTTCATCTTGTCGAGCGCGTACTCAAGCGTAACCGTAAATTGTTTCACCGGCTTTTCCTCACTGGGCAGACTAAACATGATGTCGGTCATAATTGCTTCGCAGATACCTCGCAGGCCGCGGGCCCCCAGTTTAAACTCAATGGCCTTGTCAACGATCAGATCAAGCACTTCATCTTCAAACTCAAGCTTTGTGCCCTCCATTTTAAAAAGCTGCCTGTATTGTTTGATCAGGGCGTTCTTTGGCTCGGTTAATATCCGCCGCAGTGCCTCCCTGTCGAGGGGCCTCAGGTAGGTAAGCACCGGCAAACGACCTATTAGTTCGGGTATCAGCCCGAATGACTTAAGATCCTGTGGTGAAATATACTGAAGCAGGTTGCCCTTGTCTATATCGGCCCCGGCTACACTCGAAGAATAACCAACAGCTTTGGTATTTAAACGTTGCGCTATCTTCTTTTCTATACCATCAAAAGCGCCACCACAGATAAAAAGTATGTTTTTTGTGTTCACCTGGATCATTTTCGCGTCAGGATGCTTACGCCCCCCCTGCGGTGGCACATTCACCACCGTACCTTCAAGCAACTTAAGCATGGCCTGCTGTACACCTTCACCGCTAACATCACGGGTAATTGAAGGGTTATCACTTTTACGCGCGATCTTATCAAGTTCATCAATAAATACTATTCCCTTTTCAGCTGCAGCAACATCATAGTCGGCCGCCTGCAATAACCGGGTTAAAATACTTTCAACATCCTCGCCCACATAACCTGCCTCTGTAAGTACCGTGGCATCCGCAATGCAGAAAGGTACATTCAGCATAGTAGCAATGGTACGTGCCAGTAACGTTTTACCGGTTCCCGTTTCGCCCACAAGTATCAGGTTCGATTTGTCAATCTCTATCTCCTCCTTATTGTTTTTGCCCGTATGAGAAATTCTTTTGAAGTGATTATATACTGCAACACTTAATACCTTTTTTGCGTCTTCCTGACCAATAACGTATTCATCAAGTTTGGCCTTTATGGCAATGGGCTTAAGCAGGTTAAGGGCGTGCTGAACCTGCTGTTTCTGTTCACCAACACTTTCTTCCTTAATAATTCCATAAGCCTGGGTCACACAATTGTCGCACACATGCCCATTGATGCCTGCAATAAGTATTTTTGATTCTTTTTTGTCTCTCCCGCAAAGGGAGCAACGTATAACAGTGTCTTTTGCCATTTTTTAGTACCTGCTAAGATACAAATTTTAGACGGGTCGGCGCCCATTATTATTTCACATAAAGCTGAGCCCCCTTAAAAGATAGCTGCTGCTGCGGGGCCTGAAGACACGAGAACTACATAAAACCCAACTCAAGCTGAGCCACCTCACTCATCATCTCCTTCTCCCAGGGCGGTTCAAAGGTGAGTTTCAGCTTCGCGCTTTTAATCCCAGCCACCAGCTTTAGTTTATTCTCTACCTCAGCCGGCAATGATTCTGCTACCGGACAGTTTGGCGAGGTAAGTGTCATCACTATTTCCAGATTGGCCTCATCGTCAAGGTGCAATTCGTAGATCAGCCCCAGCTCCCATATATCAACAGGAATTTCAGGGTCGTAACAGGTTTTGATCTCATCGATCACCCGCTGCATGAGTTCTGTATTTTTTGTAATTATTATCGCCGCCATTTCGGTATCTTAAGTAAACCGCAAGATCCCCTTCCGGGTTTTGTTGTGCGCTGCGGTCCATATTACTGCTATTTATTACTAATTTTTAAAAGTGCTTCCTTTTTCATACGGTTGATCATACTTACCAGTCCGTTGGCCCGTGTAGGACTGAGATGTTCGGTCAGGCCTATCCTGTTCACAAATCCCAACTCAGCTTTTACAATATCTTCCGGTTTCTGGTTACTCAACACCCGTACCATCAGCGCCACCATGCCTTTGGTGATGATTGCGTCGCTGTCTGCCTTAAAAAAAATCCTGCCGTCCTTCTCCTCTGTTTTAAGCCACACTCTGCTCTGGCAGCCCTGAATGAGTTTGTCCTCGGTTTTTTCACTTTCCTCAATCAAAGGCAGAGATTTTCCCTGGTCAATCAAATGGCTGTACTTCTGTTCCCAGTCGTCGCCAAAAAATTCAAACTCTTCAATTATTTCCTTTTCCTGCTCCGCTATCGTCATCAGCCTAACATTTGTATAACCTTCTTTAATTTCCCCACGAAAAATTCTACCTCTTCTTTGGTATTGTACACCGCAAACGAAGCCCTCACAGTGCCCTGAATATTCAGACACTGCATAAGTGGCTGTGTACAGTGGTGCCCTGTACGCACTGCAATTCCGTACTTATCAAGGAGTGTTCCCACGTCGAAGGGATGGTGTTTGCCCACATTAAAAGATATTACACCGGCCTTGTTTTTATCCTGGCCGTACACCTGTATCTCCGGCATCTCCAGTAAAAGGTCCTGCGCCTTTTGTACCAGCATGTGTTCGTGTTCAAAAATATTCTGCATGCCGGTTTCGTCACAGAAACGCACAGCTTCGGCAAATGCAATTGCCCCGCAAATATTGGGTGTTCCCGGTTCAAACCGTAACGCACCTTCAGCGTATTCGCTTTTTTCGAAAGTCACGGTCTTAATAGTGCCTCCTCCTGTTCTTGCCTGCGCCAGCTCTTTCAACCACTTAGCCGACAGATACAATATACCCGTACCGGTGGGTCCATACATCTTATGTGCACTGCAAACAAAAAAATCAACATCCAGCGCTTTCAGATCAACCGGCATGTGAGGCGCACTCTGTGCACCATCTACCAGAACAGGAATATTCCTCGAACGTGCGGCCTTTCTGATCCTCTCAAGATCGGTGATCAGACCCAGGGTGTTGGATACATGCGGCACGGCAATCAGTCGGGTGCGATCGCTGATCAGGTCTTCAAAGGCCGCATAATCAAGCGACTGATTCTTTAAGAGGGGGATAACCTTTAACACACCCCCATTTTCCTGCGCCCATAACTGCCAGGGCAATATGTTAGAATGGTGATCGTAAGATGAAACAATGATCTCATCACCCTTTTTTAAATAGCTTTTTGTAAGCGCCTGGGCAACTATGTTGATTGCGTCGGTGGTGCCGGCCGTAAATATCACCTGTTGCGGATCACTCACACTAAAGTGGCCGGCAATCGTTTTTCTGGCTGATTCATACAACTCAGTGGCTTCTCTGCTAAGTGTATGAACCCCACGATGAATATTTGAATTACTCCTGCTGTAAAATTCGGAAATGCTGTTTATTACCCGCTGCGGCTTATGAACAGTTGCGGCGTTGTCAAGATATACAAGTGGAGAACCGTTCACCTTTCTGGTAAGAATAGGAAACGTTTTCCTTATGTCATCCGGCATGCTCAATGCTGCAGTTTTTTTTCAAAAAGCGTGTAGGCCTTCTCCTTAAGGCTGTCAACCGTAATCTTCTCGAGCACTTCTCCGGCAAATGATGCCAGTAATAATTTTCTCGCGCTCTCCTCTCCAATGCCACGGCTTTTAAGATAAAACAGCGCCTCCCTGTCAATCTTTCCCGTTGAAGTACCATGCGAACATTTTACATCATCAGCGTAGATCTCAAGCTGCGGTTTGGTATTAATGGTGGCGTCATCACTCAGCAGAATATTTTTACTGCTCTGGTAAGCGTTTGTCTTCTGCGCATCACGACGCACAAAGATCTTGCCGTTAAACACGCCTGTACCTTTGCCCGACACCATGCCCTTGTACAACTCATTACTTTCGCAGTGCGGCACCTGATGGTCCACAAGCGTATGATTGTCTATAAGCTGTGAGCCATTGCCGGAAAACAATCCATAAAGATGGGCCTCACTGTTACTGCCTTTAAGCAGCACATTGTGATTGTTGCGCACCAGGTCTCCGCCGAAAGTAACTGTGGTGTTGTCGTAACGTGCGTTCTGCTGAAGTTCAACCTGACTGGTGTAAACGCTGTAACTTTGTTCCGCGTCTTCCTGCAGGTTAAAAGTCTCAAGTCTGGCACCGGCAGCCACCCACTTCTCACTAAGCAGGTTGCAGAACATCTTACCTTCACCAGCGTTAACTGCCTGCTCAATAATACAGGCGCTGGCACCCTCTTCAACTCTTATCAGATTGCGGGGATTTACAAGTGTTTGCGAACTGGAAGCATTCACATATAAAATATGGATCGGAATCTGAAGATCAGTGTTCCTTTCAACCGTGATCTCAATCCCACCCGAACAAAAAGCTGTATTTAATGCAATAAAACTGTCGCTTTCAACATCGGCTACACTTCCGGCCTTCACCTTATGGCTTTCTTCGCCCAATAGCTTAATTCGTAATCCATTCAGCAGCACTTTATCGCTCAGCGATTCAGAATAACTGCCGTTAAGCACTACCAGCATAATAGTGTCTTCAAGTCGATATTTTTTTACATCGTCAACACCAACAAAATCCTGGGTCAGATTTTTAAACTCCTTCTTAAAAACACCATCAACATTGCAGTATTTATAATCTTCGTGCTTATTGGAAGGAATTCCCTTTTTTTCAAGCTGCATCAAAGCGCGGCTTACGGAATCTCCATCAAAATAGCGCACCTTTGGTGAACTTGCCGAGATCTGCTCAATGATCTGCTGTGCTGTATGTGATCTTTCCGCGATCATAGATCCTCTCCGGCCGAAGCCTTTTCAAATTGTTTTTTAATCTCATCGTAACCCTTCGCTTCCAGCTCAAGCGCCAGACTCTTGTCGCCAGAGCGCACAATCTTGCCATCGTAAAGTATATGCACAAAATCAGGCACAATATATTCAAGCAGTCGCTGGTAGTGTGTAATTACAATAAAGCCATTTTCTTTACTCCTCAGCTTGTTTACACCACCTGCAACAATTTTAAGGGCGTCAATATCAAGTCCGCTGTCTGTCTCGTCTAAAATCGCCAGCTTTGGTTCAAGCATCGCCATCTGAAAGATTTCGTTGCGTTTTTTTTCCCCACCACTAAATCCTTCATTCACGCTGCGGTTGGTGAGTTTTACATCCAGCTCAACCAGCTTTTGTTTTTCTTTCACCATCGCCAGAAACTCTTTTGCTTCAATAGCCGGTTGACCTTTATAATTGCGGATCTCGCTGATAGCGGTCTTCAAAAAATTAATGTTACTTACACCCGGAATCTCAACAGGATATTGAAATGCAAGAAACAAACCTTCCCTGGCACGGTCTTCAGGCGACAGCTCCAGCAGGTCTTTGCCGTTAAACAACACTTCCCCTTCAGTAACCTCATAGTCTTCCCTTCCTGCCAGCACACTCGAGAGTGTTGATTTGCCGGAACCGTTAGGCCCCATAATGGCGTGTACCTCTCCCGGTTTTACCTCAAGGTTTATTCCTTTTAGTATTTCCTTGCCTTCAACTGAGGCGTGCAGATTTTTTATTGTGATCATAATTTTTTATACGTTTATCCAACCGAACCTTCAAGCGATACAGCCAGTAGCTTTTGTGCCTCTACCGCAAACTCCATCGGCAATTTGTTTAATACCTCCCTGCAATAACCATTCACTATCAGCGCAATGGCTTTTTCCTGATCAATACCACGTTGTTTGCAGTAAAACAACTGGTCTTCACCTATCTTACTGGTGGTGGCCTCATGTTCAACTGTGGCGGTTTTGTCTTTGATCTCTATATAAGGAAAAGTGTGCGCCCCGCATTTGTCACCCATCAGCAGACTGTCGCACTGCGAAAAATTGCGCGCGTTGCTGGCGCCTTTTCTTATCTGTACCAAACCGCGATAACTGTTATTGCTCACTCCCGCGCTAATACCCTTAGAAATAATGGTACTGCGTGTATTCCTGCCAATATGTATCATCTTGGTGCCGGTATCGGCCTCCTGATGATTGTTGGTAAGCGCTACAGAATAAAATTCACCCACGCTGTTGTTCCCTTTCAAAATTACAGAAGGGTACTTCCAGGTAATGGCAGAACCGGTCTCAACCTGTGTCCAGCTTATTTTTGAATTGTCTTCAAGACAAATGCCACGTTTGGTCACAAAATTAAAAATGCCGCCCTTGCCGTCCTTATCACCTGGGTACCAGTTCTGCACAGTGCTGTATTTTACTTCAGAATCCTTGTGCGCAATTATTTCTACTATGGCCGCGTGTAACTGATTCTCATCGCGCTGCGGAGCGGTACATCCTTCAAGGTACGACACATAACTTGCTTCCTCAGCAACAATCAGTGTTCTCTCAAACTGACCGGTACCACTGGAATTGATCCGGAAATACGTGCTCAACTCCATAGGGCAACGAACACCTTTTGGTATAAAACAAAACGAACCATCGCTGAAAACCGCGCTGTTCAGAGCGGCATAATAATTATCGGTATAGGGCACCACCATGCCCATGTACTTCCTCACCAGTTCAGGATACTCCTGCACAGCTTCCCCGAACGAACAAAAAATTATCCCTTTCTCCTGCAGCGTTTCGCGAAAAGTTGTTTTCACCGAGATGCTGTCAAAAACCGCGTCAACCGCAATGTTCGATTGTACGCCGCTTAAACGTTTTTGTTCTTCAAGCGAAATGCCCAGTTTCTCAAAGGTCTTCAGCAATTCCGGGTCAACTTCGTCAAGACTTTTTAGCTCTGGTTTCTTTTTCGGCGCCGAATAATAACTGATATCCTGAAAATCAATCTTTGGATAAGGAATATGCGCCCAGTTATCGGGCTCCTTCATGGTAAGCCAGTGCCTGTATGCTTTCAGGCGGAACTCAAGCATCCATTCAGGTTCCTTCTTTTTTTTACTCAGGGCGCGCACAACATCTTCGTTCAGACCCTTCTTAAAGGTCTCCGTCTCAATGTCGGTGATAAAACCCCATTCGTAATCCTTGTTTATCTGCGTCCGCAGTAGGTCGTTGCTCATGTCAGTTCCTGTAGAGTTTTTTTAGTTCAGCAGCATCATTTCTGTCCATATCCCTTTTCGATTTCTCCTTTTCTTGTATCAGCTGATTTACACGCAGTATCTTCACATGCACATCTTCTGTAATTGCAAATGAATCACCCTTCTTAAAAGGCCCCTTCTTTTTACTGAATAAAAGTCCGAGTCTCATTAACTCAAACATTTTTTTTTATACGTTCTTCATGCGACAAAGCAAAATTTTCCCGCAGTCGCGCCGCTTCCACCTCTTCTTTTGTTTTGTGCTGATGAATGATGATCCTCGCCATGTTTTTATACACTAAAACTTTCTCCGCAGCCACAGGTGCGTGAAGCATTAGGGTTGTTAAACACAAAACCTTTTCCGTTCAATCCACCCGTATATTCAAGTTCCGTTCCTACCAGGTACAAAAAACTCTTACGGTCAACCACCACTTTTATTCCCTTGTCCTCAAAAGCCTGATCGCCTTCGCGCAGCTGGTTGTCGAATTCCAGTTTGTACGAAAGTCCCGAGCAGCCTCCACCCTCAACGCCAACGCGGATAAAACTGTCGGCAGGCCTGTTTTCCTCCTTCATTAAACGAAGGGCATGTTCTTTGGCATTTTCTGAAACTGTTATCATAACTTCCTGATGTTAAACACTATAACTACATTCTTTAATTAGACTAATTCTAATTTAGACCGCAAAGATACCCTTTTTAAGGTAGTGTTGCAAGTGCCAAAAACAGGTTTGGCAATTATTGCGATCTGTGTGAAAAAACCCTGAAGTGCAGCTACAACTGTTCTGTGAGGGGGGGGGCGTTCCCCGGCGCATTTTCATTTTTTTTCCCTGAGCGCCGGGTCGGGCTTTCCGCTTCGGCCGGCTCGCGTGCCTTAAGTGCTGCTGTTATGGCTTAACCCAGGCGCGTACGGGGTCTGCCCGCTACGCGTGCAGCCTCCGCCGCGCCGCAGCACTAAAGGCCCGCTTCGCCGCCCTTCGCTGCAATCCCTAACGCGAGGGCTTAAACTATAACACGAGTCCTGGGTCCTGCTGTCCTGGTTCCTGCTGTCCCGGTTCCTGCAGTGTCCTGGCTCTTGCTGTCCTGGCTCCTGCTCTCCTGGCTCCTCCTCTCCTGGCTCCTGTTTCCTTTCTATGACTAACTTCAATCTATCCCGCTCAGCCACTCCGAAGCCTGCGCAAGCTCGTCAAACATCCTTATCTGCACCTGGTCGCCGACCTTATGATTCACCGTTTCAACAGCGATCTTATTAAAATAATAATCAGGTCTCACCAGCGCAAACGCTTTACAACCCGCTTTAATAGCCCGCGGAAAAAAATCAGAAAGCAGCCAGCTCTGATCATCCTGACCAATCAGCACCATGTTTTTAATATCCCCCAAAACCTTGTGGGCCTTGTTGGCTATAAGTTCGCTTAACATCAACTCGGTACCTTCCCTGAACTGACGGCTGTTGGCATATCCATGCCAGTTCATCATCACACAACTGTCATCTGCGCTGTACCATACCTTGTACACTTCGTCGTTTAAAGCCTTTTCCATAATAAAAAATAAAACAAAAACAAAGGTAGCACAATTTGACCAAATTGTTTAACTTTTTAGTTAAACTTGCAAAATGGAAGAAACCGAGGCGCTTATCAAAAGAACGGCAAAACAAATGTTTTTCGGCCAGGGCCGTTTTAATGCTAAAATGCACGAGATAGCAAGCGAGGCGGGAATTAACAGGGCCCTACTTCACTACTACTTCAGAAACCGCGAAAACCTTTTCGACGTAGTATTAAAAGAGGCAATGGAAGAATCTTTTATCCGCATGTTTGATATTCTGTCAACACACAAAAAATTTGAAACAAAAGTTACGGAGGCAATTCACCAGATCGTCGACTGCCTTGCAGAATATCCATTTATCGAGAATTTTATCATCAGCGAGATCAATAAAAATCCCGCCAACGCCATCACATTGGGAACCCTCAAAAAAGGCAAAGCCTTCACGCGCGGTTTCCTGAAGGAAATTCAGCAGTACATCAGACAAAACAAACTTCCTTACCTGAGTGCCGAAGATTTTATTGTAAACATGATGTCACTTTGCGCCTATCCTTCTTCCACCAAGCCCATAATAAAGCACATTCTTGGTTACAGCGAAAAAAACTACAGGCAGTTTTTGCTGAGGCGTAAAAAAATGATCAGCAGAATACTTCTGGCAACATCCTGAACAGGAAGTGTAGATTTAACCGGTATTCAGAACAGGTTTTGTAGCAGTAAGTCACAGGTCCGGCACCCCACCAAATAAATAAGTTGCTTTTTTACACCTGATTGAAAAACAAACAATTCAGGCAATTCTGCCAAATTCTGCCTAACGACCGGCTTTTACACAAACCAGAGACTTGCCTGAGCCATATACCAGGTACCGTTCGCCGTTGCGGAAAAGGTCGCACAGCAAAGCAGCACCGCCTGCCTCATGTGAAGAAAAGGCCTGTCTGTCAACATCATAAATATAGCTCATCCTGTTTTCTCTGCTGTACACATACACAGTCCTGCGCCCTGCCGACTCTGAAAATTCTGCCGCAGAAACAACCCCCGGAAAGGATCTTGTAAACAGATTGTTGCCCGAAAGGCTGAATGCCTTTACAGTGTTGCCGGCCAAAAAAACAATATCCATAAAGCGGTTCCGGTCCACATGACAAAACTGGTACTTTGCGCCGGCAACTCCATCGCCCAGCTCAATTATCTCCTTTTTGTCGCTGAACGATATTTTATTGAGCGTGCCATTTTTCTCATCTGCATAAACTATGTAGCTGTCGCTGGCACTACCACCCGCATCAACATAAAAGTCATTAAGCTCCTTTAGCGCCCTGTTGCTGAATTTCGCCCTGGTCGTGCCTCTCCTGTTAAAACCATATATCTGCCCCTCATTGTCAACTGCAACCAGAAACTCTTTACCGTTAATACTCGCATACTGTACAGGCAGGTTTACCTGAGCGTTGGTGCGGGGCCGGGTAAAGGTAGGAGGCTGTCTGCCACTAATATCAAAGTTATAAATGTACCTGTCTTCGCAGGGCACCACCAGCCTGTAGTCTTTGTTTTTTTCGTAATCAAATAAACTCATGGCACACATGGCCTTTGCCGGTAACTTCACCGGAAAGCCTTCAACATAATTACCGTTCCTGTCAATGAGATGTAAAGCGCTGCCTGTATTGAACAGCATCTGCAGTTTGTTGTTCTTTAGTGCATCAACCTGGTATATTTTAGAAAGTACAGGTTCCCCAAGTTTTCTTTTCCAGATGATCTCACCTTTGGCACTAAGCAGGTAAAGTATGTTTCCGTCATCCTGCACCACCAGCTCATTTTCACCGGTCCTGAAATTCTTGAACAGTTCCGGTTTTCCTGAAAGGCTGCTGTCAAGCATCTGGGTCCACATTGTGTTTTGCGATTGCTCTTCTTTCTGCAAACTGTACAACAAGTGCATCCGTGCCCGCAGCATCCCGGTATTAACCAGCGTGTAAGAGAAGTGCCTGAAATTCGCAAAAGCCTTCTCTGTTCTTACCGAATCAATGTCAAGCAGATCGCTGATTATTCCCGTGGCTTTTTGTGGTGAGCAATAAACCAGAAAATTAAACTGTTCGCTGATGTGTTCACTGCTGTATTTCACAAATGTCCTGTTTGCTGCTATTACACCATTCTGCTGTAAAATGCCGCTCAGTCGTAATATGCCCGCCCTGCTGCTGCTGAAATAGAGACATTCGTTATAAATCATTGCATACCTGCAACGTGTGCTGGACACAGGTTCAAAAAGTGAATGGCCTCCCTGCAGCTGGTAACATGGTATGCCGGTGCGGATCACACTGTCGGCAATAGTTTGCAGCTGCTCCCTTGCGGTGGCACTGTCGCGCACTGTCAGCAATATCATCTTTTCACCTGATCCGTCAAGACTGAATTCCGAAAGGCAGCCACCGGCGTTCTCGAGAAAAGCGCGTTGTATGTCGTACATGGCAGAGTCATTGGCCTGTGCCCAGAAGCTGTTCACTTCGTCGCGCTGTTGTATGGGATCAGCCACTTTGCGAAGACTGTCGAAAGCATAGGCCACAAACGAAATTGCCTCACCAGGCAAACAGGTAAGCAACTGGGAAGTGCTGTAGGGACGCTGCTTCTGCAGTGAAGCAAATCTGTCGTTGCCCGCCGGTTTTAAAAAACCATTCAGTTTTATCTCACTGGTGGCAGGCTCAACGTCCATTCCGGAAAAACCAGAGTGGCAGATAAGTGACAGATTCAGTTTTTTGCAATGCGCGCTCCCGCTATACAGCGCATGATCGGTGTACAGGCTTAACAGCTGTCCCCCAGGGTGAAACTTTAAAAACTCCCTGAAGTTGTCATTATCCAGCAGGCGGTGTGTGTCACTGTTTTGTGCTTTATCTGCGAGTTCTCTGGTATTGGAAACAAGCACCACTCCCTGATGAATAAACAGCTGCAGTTGCTCACTGTAGCCGGGAACCCTGAAAGTATAACGATTCTCGCCATCACTCTGTAAGTCTGACAGAGATCTTAACTCCCTTGGCAGATCCTTAACATCGCCCAGACTTTTTAGATTAAAACAAAACAACCAGTCAAGTTCGTCTTTACCATAAATAGCCAGATGTACGTCGTTTTCATCAAGCTGCGCTCTTAGCGGCGCGCTCAGCTCACACAGTGAATCAATGGTCTGAAGCGCAGTGCAAAGTCCATCTACTGCCGGAATGATTTTTAAGCGGTCAGCAGCCAGACTGCGGGAACTTATTTTACTGTGCAGTTCAAATACATTGGCGCTGTGCAGGTACACCAGGGCCTGATCAGGGATAACGGCAAGCGCCACCAATGCAGGTTTTTTACCTTTTTTGAGCTGGTAATATGCCCAACCGCCTGCAGCCACTGCACCAAGCACAAAAAGAAAAAAAACAGTCCTTCTTAAAAAGATCACGGTTCAAAATTAGTAAAGCAGATATAACCCAATGCAGCTATACCAACAAGTTTGTTAAACAGGAAATGTGTATTAATCCAGTTCCAGCTCAAGCTGATCCTGCTCAGGCAATAAAGCGAACGAAAGCCGGTGCATTTCGCAGATACCGTGACTTTTTATGGCCTCACGGTGTTCGCGTGTGCCATAACCCATGTTGGTTGCCCAGGCATACAGAGGGAATTTTTCTGCTGCAGCTCTCATAAAGTCATCACGATAGGTCTTGGCAAGAATACTTGCAGCCGCAATACTTTTGTACCGCGCATCACCGCCTATAATACAGCGATGGTCTATGCCCGGATAGCGGTTAAAACGGTTACCGTCAATGAGTAAAAGTTCAGGTTTTATCTTTAACTGATCAATGGCACGGTGCATGGCCAGAAATGAAGCGTTAAGTATATTGATCTGATCAATCTCGGTGTGGGAGACCGATCCCACTGCCCATGCCAGAGCTTTGCCTTCAATCTCCGGCCTTAGTTGATAACGATCAGCAGCCGAAAGTTTTTTGCTGTCGTTTAACCATTTGTTGCGGTAATTTGGCGGTAAAATCACCGAAGCCGCGTAAACTGGTCCCGCCAGGCAACCCCTGCCGGCCTCATCACATCCGGCCTCAACGCTGTTTTTATTTAAAAAAAAACCGCGCAGCATCGTTACTTAAGACTCTGCAGTTTTGTATTTATCGCCTCAAAATCAGGTAACTCCCCCGCATTTTCAAGAACCTCGCTATAAACAATTATACCTTCCTTATTGATGATGTACGCCGAACGTTTACTAACGCCCAGCATGCCATTTATAAACTCTTCATAAAGACAGTCATAAGCTTTCGATACTTCTTTATTAAAGTCGCTCAGCAGATCAAAGTTCAGCTGCTGCTCTTCTTTAAATTTTTTCAGACTAAAAAGCGAATCAACGGAAATCCCAAAAACGGCGGTACTTAAAGCGTTGAAATCTGCCAGGTTATCACGCACACTGCACAATTCTCTGGTACAGGTACCGGTAAAAGCCAGAGGGAAAAACAGTAGCAAAACATTACGGCCTTTAAGCTCCTTTAAACTGACCTCTTTTTTTTCGGTATTAAAAAGTTTAAAATCAGGAGCTGCTGTATTTACCGGAAGGGCCATAATATTTGTTAAGTGAGATGAATCACAAACTTACACCAAAACCCTGAGCAAAGTAATTTTTACTTTTACACATTATTTCAAAACAATTTAAACAATACATATATGGCAAGTTTAGTAGGAAAAAAAGCGCCCGTTTTCAGGGCATCAGCGGTAACCAAAGGAGGTGAAATGGTACAGGATTTTTCCCTCGACCAGTATCTGGGGAAAAAATATGTGGTGTTCTTCTTCTACCCAAAGGACTTCACCTTCGTGTGCCCCACCGAATTACATGCTTTCCAGGACAAACTGAAGGAGTTTGAAACACGAAATGTGGCTGTTGTGGCCTGCAGCACCGATACCGAAGAAAGTCACTGGGGCTGGCTGCAGATGGACAAGAATGCCGGCGGCATCAAAGGCATCACTTATCCGATCGTAGCCGACACTACAAAAACCATTTCACTTAATTACGGGACACTTTCGGGTGACTACGATGTTGACGACGAAGGTAATCTTATCGCTACAGGACCAATGATCGCTTTCCGCGGACTTTACCTGATAGACAAGGACGGGGTTGTACGTCACCAGCTGATCAACGATCTGCCGCTTGGCCGTAACGTTGACGAAGTGCTGCGCATGGTTGATGCACTGCAGTTTTTTGAAGAGAATGGTGAAGTTTGTCCCGCCAACTGGACCAAAGGCAGCAAAGGTATGAAAGCCGATCACAAAGGTGTAGCTGAATACCTTGGCAGTCACTAAAAAGATCCTGTCATACCACTAGTAAACAAAAGGGGTACCAGATGCTGGCTATTCGCCTAAGTCCTCCGCCGCACTAAAATGGACAAGTCAGGAAAAAGATCCTGTTATACCACTAGTAAACAAAAGGGGCCATACGGCCCTTTTTTTTATGAGAAGATCACTGCCGAACTTCAGGCACCAGCTACAACTCGTCCTTCGGTGGCAACAGATCCTTCAGGGCTTCCTTTAAAGCTGCCAACTCCCTTTCAAGATATGAGACCCTTTCTTCAAGCGCAGCTTTATGCGAAAATCCTGATGGTTGTATTACCTCAGCGACAGAGTGTTCCGGAACATCACCAAATAAATGTACAAAGCGTGCCTCTTTTTGTCCGGGCCGTTTAGACAGTTCTTTCACAAAAGCCGGTTCCTCTGATGAAAGTTCATTAAGAACACCCGAGACAGAATCAAGAGAAGAGAATTCATACAACCTGCCACTGTTCGTATTTAACTCACCCGGTGTTTGTGGGCCGCGCAAAAAAAGCAGGCACATAATTGCCAGCGCCGCGTCACTAACCGGATAAACCGTGCCAAAATTATGCTTGTATTTGGTTACTCTGCTTCCTCCGCCAATTGCAGTGGCTACAAGACTTCTACCCTTTAGACCATCGAGCGCCTCAACAACTGTCGCCTCGTCGTACTCCACAACCGGCGATCGAGAGGTCTTTTGATTGCAGGCCGCAACCAGCGCGTTCAGGGTCATAGGATAATAATCAGGTGTTGTTTTGCTTTTCTCCATAAGGGCACCTAGAACGCGGATTTCGGGGGCTGTGAGGAGGGGAAGAGAATTAAAGGTTTCCATAAAAATCTATATAAATTCTGGATTAAAATTGTCGTTATCCCAACATGCCGGATTATTGGAAATATAGGAACTAATCCGCTGATAAGCTATTTGGTTCCTAACCATACGATCGTAGTACAGAGACTGCCAGCCCAAATCAGGAGCCAGTTCACGGGCCTGCACAGTCGCAGCCGACTTAAAACCTCTCATAATTGAACCAGGATTTTTTGACTGTGGACCAAACCTATTGTAGGAGGGAGGATTGTGATTGGTAGGGGCGTGATGAGTTGTGCCCCTAACAGTAACGGTTTCGAAATCACCCACTCCCGAAGCGCCTTGGTTGTACATAATAATTCTTATGATACCATAGAGATGGTTTGGCATCATTACAAAGGGACCCATATGCTGATTTATATCTGGCCTTACCATAGGAGTCTTGTTCCACTTTTTGTCTACCAACTTTCCTATAGCTGAACGCTGCACCTGCTTATCAATAACTTCACCAAAATAGCAGCCCCGCCCCTCAGTACAAACGGTGACAAAATAATATCCCGCCCAGCCGTAATCCCAGGTTTGCAAACGAGCAGTGCTGTTTCTAAATCTTCTTAATCTTTCAGACACAACAATTCCTCATCCCCCCGCCTTCTTAATCTTGTATCCTTCTTTGGTTAGTAATGTCACAATTTTATCGCGGTTATCTCCCTGTATCAATATCTGCCCCTCTTTGCTATTGCCGCCAACTCCACACTTTTGTTTTAACAATTTACACAAACTTTCAAGGTCTTCGCTGCTGCCGGTAAATCCTGTTACCCGGCTCAGCATTTTACCGCCACCCAAACGGTCAAGATATACTTTAAGATTTTGTTTTGCAGGAGGCAGCGTTTCAGCATTCTCCTCTTGTGGTTCCTCGTATTTAAAATCAGGATTCGTTGAATAAACAACGTTAAGGCGGTTCTTATCTTTTTTGCTCATCTTCTTTCACACAAGATTATTTATCAAAGGTAGGAGAATCTGCTACCATTTTAGCAACCGGGGAACAGCAGTAACATATTCGGAGGCGTTTGACGTATATTTTCACTTGTATCCCCGAAAATTACCAGAGTTGTAAATATAATCCCTGTGACTTCCCTGCTTTCACTAATTTTATACGCTCAGCAAAAAAATTATGATCACCTACACTTTATATCAGAAAAACCCGGCCTCTCATTATATCTACATTGATCTCGAAATTGAAGGCATCAATGCCGACCTCACTGAGCTTCAGCTTCCCGCCTGGAGGCCCGGCCGTTACGAACTCGGTAATTTTGCCAAAAACATCAAGCGGGTTGACGTATTTGACACAGAAGGCAAAACTCTGCCTTATCAAAAACAAAACAAAGATTGCTGGCAGATCAATACAAAAGGTCATCAGAAAATAAAAGTAACTTACAGTTATTACGCAGCGGAAATGACCGCCGGCTCATGTTTCGCTGATGTACATCAGATCTACATCAATCCTGTACACTGTTGTATGTATGTTAAGGGGCGCACAGATGAACTCCACAGACTCACTGTAAAAGCTCCTGACAGCTACAAAATGGCCTGCGCCCTGGTTTCAGCCAACCGAACAATAGAAGCAAGATCCTATGACGAGCTTGCTGACTCCCCCTTTATTGTCTCGCCCACCCTGCAGTCCGGAAGCTTTGAAGTAGATCAGGTTTTATTTTATCTGCATTTCCAGGGCGAATGCCGTCCCGACTTCGAGAAGATCATTAAAGACTTTACCGCCTACACAAAAAAACAGTTTGAGTTCTGGGAAGAATTTCCCGTAAAAGAATACCATTATTTATTTCAGATAACCCCTCAGCGCTTTTATCATGGGGTAGAACATCAGGCAAGCACTGTAATTGCACTTGGGCCAGCATTCGCTATCAATGAAGGCACTGTATACGAAGACCTGCTGGGCGTTAGCAGCCACGAACTCTTTCATACCTGGAATGTAAAATTTATCCGTCCGGCCGAAATGCTGCCTTACGATCTCAGCAAAGAAAACTATGCACGCACCGGTTACGTTTACGAAGGATTTACCACCTATTACGGCGATAAAATGCTTCTCAGCAGCGGGGTTTTTAATTTGCAGCAATGGTTCGTTACCTTTGAAGAACGCCTCCAAAAACATTTTCACAATTTTGGAAGGTATAATCTTAGCGTGGCCCATAGCAGCTGGGAAACCTGGCTCGATGGTTATATGCCCGGCGCACCTTACCGCAAGACTAACATCTATGATGAAGGCTCGCTGATCGCTTTTATGCTCGACATTAATATATTGCGGCTCACCGGAAATAAGAGGTCACTGCGTGATGTTTGCAGACTTTTGTACCGCCGTTTTGGCAAAACCGGTAAAGGTTACGGGGAGGAAGACATCATCGGCCTGGTAAACGAAGTTGCAGGTTCAGACCTGCGCCCATTTTTCAATGAGTACGTGTACACTCCAAACGATTTTGAAAAGCCGCTGCAGGATTGCCTTTCTTATATCGGTCTTCAATTCAGCAAAAAACCTTCGCAGCATATCAACGAGCACCTTTTTGGTTTTAAAATTTCAGAGGGGTCTGTTGCGAAATTAACGCTGGTTGCTCCCTACTCTCCCGCCTGGAAAGCCGGCTTATTCTCAGGTGATGAAATTGTTGCAGTGAACGGTATGGCTGTAAGAGCTGGTCTCAGCCAATGGCTTACCTATTTTTCGGTGGAAGATAAACTCACACTTTCCTACATCAGTAACGAGCAGTTAAAAACAACTATCCTGGAAAAAGATAAAAAAAACAACACCTGGTTCTGGATCCCGGAAATGGGTAAAAAAGAAAATCCAACAGAACAAAGCGAAGAAGCGTATGCCGGCTGGCTGGCAACGTAAGACCGGTTGAAGGAAAGTATTATATAACGGGAGGTTGCTGAAGAACAATTTTCGGGCAGAGGGAAAAACAGGATGGATTTATCCCTAAATTAGAAGTATTGGACCGGGTTTAAAAAATTCACAGTCATGAGCAAACAAATTTTAATTAGTGCTATCTGCATATCCTCTTTATTCTTTTGTTATTCCTGTACAGAACCTGCCACCGCAGGTTACAGAGCTATTGCAGGATCAACGTTGGGCACCAACAACAATTCAGTTCACATGGCCGGCTGCAAAACCTTTCATTTTCCACAGCCACCCCTGGTGGTCTATAAAACAGTCAGCAGAAACTTTATGACCCTTCCCTGTGCGCTGGAGGTTCCGCCCCCTTTTAACAGTGTTGAAGTACAAAAATTAATCCGAAGCCGTCCTTAACCGTCATTCCAAAAACCGGTCCTGCCTGCGGGCAAACCAAATATGGGGTGATTTAGGGTTATAAAGTTCGGCGTACCATCAGATCAACGGAGAACGCCTGACTTTCACTGTGTTTTCAGTTTTTCTAAACGCAGCCAACCCGGCTCAGAAGTTTTCTGCGGGACACGCTGTTCAAAACTTCAGATCAGCAAATTTGCTTATCCGCGCCATTGCAGCTATTTTCAATTTATATTAACCAATCAAATCTTTATATCATGGAGCAAGCAGCAAATCAGCAGGATTTTGCCTTCGACATTGTTCACCAGGAAAAATACTCCAGAGGTGAATTGTTACTGCGTTCGTTCTTCGGATTTATTTACATGCTCATTCCCCATCTCTTTCTTATTTTTTTTATGAGCATCGCCTCTCTGGTTCTTGGATTTATCAGCTGGTGGATAGTGCTTTTCACCGCCAGATACCCACGTGGATTTTTTGATTTCCAGGTGGCAATGCTCAGATGGAACACAAGCCTGAGTGCAAGGCTGCTGCATCTTGCTGATGGCTATCCGGCCTTTGGCACCGATGCGCAGGACGAAAAAGTGATACTCAAAGTATCTTACCCCGAAAACCTTAGCAGAGGCATTTTGCTGCTCCGCACCTTCCTGGGGTATATCTATGTGATCATCCCACATGCGTTTTGCCTCTTCTTTCGTATGATTGGAATGTATTTCGTGGTTTTTATAGCATGGTGGGCTGTGCTTTTTACAGGAAAATATCCTAAAGGTATGCACGACTTCGTTGTGGGCACACTGCGCTGGGCAACGCGTGTAAATGTGTACATGTCTTTTCTTACCGACAAATACCCGCCATTTTCGGGTAAGTAAGATTCACCAAAGTGTTGTTGAAAGGGTCTCAACCTTCGCACAAACCCATTGAATTGTCCATAATACGATTTTTGTTGAGGATTTTTACTGCATTCAGCTGTGATGCTTCTCACATATTTTTTTTTGCACTTTAGTTAATCAAATAAATTATTAGCATTTTTAGCCAGTTTAAATTCAGATTAATGGAAACAACTCAAAATTATACTATCAATAACGACATGCCGGCCGCGCCAGCCCGGCCGCAATTTCTCACCGTATTATGTATTCTCACCTGGATCAGCTGCGGACTGCTGCTGATATCAAGCGTATGGGGAGTGGTGATGAAGCCCAGTGCGGAGGAACAATATGAAAGTATCGAACGTATGCGTGAAGTGAGTCCTGAAATGGCCGATCAGATGGAAGCAGCTTTTGAGGCGCAGAACAACAGCAACCAAACCGTAGGCCTTGCCATTAACCTGGTAGCTATTGCGCTTAGTGCATTTGGGGCTTACATGATGTGGCAGCTTAAAAAACAGGGCTTTTACGTTTATCTTGCCGGTGAAATACTGCCTTATTTTGGTTTCCTTACCGGAGGCAGCGAGGCACTGCTTTCTTCAATGGGCGGACCAGGCATGATGACCTTTGTGATTGGCGCTTTACTCGTTTTCGATCTGGCATTTATCATAATGTATGCCGCCAATTTAAAACACATGCGTTCCTGATCTTTTCTTTTTCCGTGCTGTAATGGCTGAATCGAAATACCCCAAGGGTCTCTTTTTTCTTGTGTTTACCGAATTCTGGGAACGCTTCGGCTATTACCTCATGATCGGCATTTTTTTCCTGTACATGATCACCGATAAAAGAGCCGGTGGTATGGGTTGGGAAAACGCTACAGCGGCCGATATATACGGCACCTTTATTGCCCTGGCCTATCTCACCCCTTTTATGGGCGGATTACTTGCCGACCTGAAGTTGGGGTACCGTTTCAGCATTACCCTTGGCGGAATCCTGATGGGCATTGGGTACTGTTT
>JAEZDS010000219.1 GCA_023433205.1 Bacteroidota bacterium | reverse complement strand
GGTGAAAAGTGAGAAGATACCTCCCTCCCCGTTATTGTCGGCCCTAAGCGTAAGTACTACATATTTTAAAGTTGTTTGAAGTGTTAATGTCCAGAACACCGCTGAAACAGCACCTTTCACAAGACGGGCGTCAATAGGAGTATCTCCCATGATGGCACTCATCACATATAGCGGGGATGTGCCGATATCACCGTAAATAATACCGAGAGTAACCAGCATGCCTGCCCAGCTTAAGCGGCTCAGGCCTTGATGTTGACTTGTCATAGTTTTACGCCTGTTATTATTTGTGGTTCTACAATAACAGCTTTAAAATACTGCACGAATTTAATGGTCCTGAACATACCCCACACAAAAAACAATGCCAGAGCCAGGTTATTTGTACTTCACCACGCACAACTTTTGCCTACAAAAACAAAAACCCCAATCCATACGAGGCCTTTTATGAGAAAAAACAAAAACCCTGCCAGCCCCAGTCTCTTTAACCAGAGTTTTATTGGTTTGCGTTTTTTTACAGGTAGCTGATCTTCCACGCTGCTAGTTTAGGTAAAAGTGCCAAATGCAAAAAATGAATAAGTACCGCATATTTCCTTTTTTCCCACCTGGCACTGTGAACAGCTGATTGCAAGGGTTGCAGGCACTGAACTTGCTGAAAGTCATGGTCAGGCCTGTGTGTACCTCACTGCTTCAGGCGGTTTTGGCGTCGAAGTGCTTCTTCATGTTGGAGAAGTATTGTTCCTTCCACAGCCTTTTATACTGCTCTCCCATTCCCTCGGGAATGTTAGTGTGAGTAACTGTTACAAGCGTGTGATCTTCCCTGAAGGTGAAAAACAGTTCCAGATTTGAATCTTCGTCATCCTGAGAAAAATCGCTGGTTCGCCACTTCTGGATGATCTTTTTGTAAGGAAAGATCTCAATGTTTTTGCCGGTTATGTAACCATCAAGCGCCGAAAATGTCCCTCCTTCGCTGGGACTTGTCTTAGCTTTCCCGCCACCTGTAAATTCTGAGTGCATATTGTCATTTAACCAGCCCGTAAAGACCTCTTTGGCGGTACAATGCAATTTTACAGATACCTTAAATTTCTCCACTATGTCTATCCTTGTTTAGTACTTGTTTGTGCGTTTTTGTTTATCAGGTTAATAGTGGCCTGGGTGATGGCCCGCGGTGAAAAACCGCATTCTTCGTATAATTCTGACTGAGTGCCATGTTCAATAAAACGGTCGGGGATCCCCAGCCTCAGAACTTTTGACTGGTATTGATGATCAGCCATAAATTCAATTACCGCGCTGCCCATACCGCCCATAATGCAACCATCTTCAACGGTGACCACGTACTCATATTTTGAAAACACCTCGTGTAACAGCTGTTCATCAATAGGTTTAACAAACCGCATATCATAATGCCCTGCATCTATGTCCTGTAATTCAAGGCTGCCAATGGCTTTAGTTACAAGATTTCCGGCATGGCCAATTGAGAGAAAGGCCACTTTTTTTCCTTCACGCAGTTTTCTTCCCCTGCCAATCTCTATTTTATTGAATGGGGTTTTCCAGTTCACCATAACACCCGCCCCTCTGGGATAACGGATGCTGAAAGGACCCGGTGTTTCTTCGAGCTGCGCAGTGTACATGAGGTTCCGCAGTTCCTCCTCGTTCATCGGCGCAGACACAATGATGTTGGGAATACACCTGAAATAGGCCAGGTCATAAGCGCCATGATGTGTGGCTCCATCAGCTCCGGCAAGACCGCCGCGATCAAGACAGAACACCACTTTCAAGCCCTGCAATGCTACGTCGTGCAGCACCTGATCATACGCGCGCTGCATAAAAGAAGAATAAATGTTGCAGAAAGGAACCAATCCCTGAGTAGCAAGTCCGGCGCTGAAAGTAACTGCGTGCTGTTCGGCGATCCCAACATCAAAGGCCCTGTCGGGCATTGCCTTCATCATAATATTCAGTGAACATCCCGATGGCATAGCCGGGGTGATGCCCATGATCTTTGAATTTTGTTCGGCCAGTTCTACAATGGTATGCCCAAAAACATCCTGGTACTTCGGCGGCTCAGGCGATTGCGGTACAACTTTAATGATCTCTCCGGTCTCTTTATTAAACAATCCCGGCGAATGCCAGATGGTTTCATTTCCTTCTTCACTGAATTTATAACCTTTGCCTTTTTTGGTGAGAACGTGCAGCAGTTTTGGTCCCGGGATATCTTTAAGGTCTGATAGTACTTTAGTTAACCGCACAACATCGTGCCCATCAACGGGACCAAAGTAGCGGAACTTAAGTGATTCAAATAAATTACTTTGTTTGAGCAGACTGGTTTTAACGGCGTTTTCAACCTTACTGACAATCTCCTGCGCGTTGGGCCCGAACTTGCTGATCTTCCCCAACAATTCCCACACTTTGTCTTTGGCTTTATTATACGTGTGAGAGGTGGTGATATCTGTTAGGTACTCTTTAAGTGCTCCAACATTAGGGTCAATACTCATGCAGTTGTCGTTGAGAACTACCAGCAGGTTTGCATTTTCAACGCCCGCATGGTTCAGTCCTTCGAATGCGAGACCGGCAGTAAGAGCGCCATCACCGATCACTGCAATGTGCTGTTTGTTTTTAAGCCCCTGATACTGGCTTGCAACAGCCATTCCCAAAGCTGCACTTATAGAGGTAGAGGAATGCCCGACGCCAAAGGTGTCGTATTCACTTTCGCTTCTTTTTGGAAAGCCGCTTATACCTTTATAGATGCGGTTGGTATGGAAAACGTCCCTTCGTCCGGTGAGGATCTTGTGTCCGTATGCCTGGTGACCAACATCCCACACAAGCTGGTCAAAGGGCGTGTCAAACACATAATGTAATGCGATGGTAAGTTCAACCACACCGAGTGAAGCGCCGAAATGCCCGCCCTTTACCGAAACCAGATCAATAATAAACTGCCTGAGTTCCGCGCTTACAGTTTCCAGCTGCGACTCATCAAGTTTCCTGAGGTCTGAAGGGGAGTTTATTCCGGCCAGCAGTTCGCCGGGATCAAACCCCGAACCTTTTACGATTTCCATTGGGGGCAAAATTACGGGTTTTAAATGAGAATCAGCTTACAGTTACCAGCAAACTCAGGCTCCGGCAGTGAACCTGGCTGTGACTTAACATCTTTTTGAAGATCACTTGTCTTTTTTGAGCAGGTAACCTTTTTCAGTTACCGATGAACCCCTTTCAGCAGTTTTGAGCTGTACTTCCTCCTTCACTGTTTCATACCCCTTCCTGCTAACGGTAATACTATAATTGCCCTGAGGAAGGGTGTAAAAATATTCGCCAAGATCACCGGTAGTTGTATTGAAGGTTTGCCCTTCACTGTTCTTTACCTGGATATCAACGCCTTTTAAGCCATAGCCTTCATTGCCCTCCCTGATTGTGCCTTTAAGAATGCAGAGACCGTTGCCGGCATTCTTAAAATCTTTTTCCAGAATGGCGAAATCTGCAAGATCTACGCTGTAAATATCATTTTCACCCAGACCTCCCGCGCGCGCGCTTGAAAGATAGGCGTACCGGGCATCGGCGCTCAGGGTCAGCTGTCCTTCTTTTGCCGGACTGTTAATTGGATAACCCAGGTTTTCCGGAGCAGACCATTTCCCGTTCTCATAAATGGTGCGGAAGATGTCATAACTGCCCATACTTTCAGGTCGGTTGCTGCAGAAAAAAAGTGTCTTACCATCAGGCGACAAGAACATGCCGGCCTCATCATAGGGAGTATTTACCACGCTGTCGAGGTTTACAGGTTTGCCCCATTCGTTTTTGCTTAGCTTCTCCACCATCCATATGTCGCTTCTTCCTTTTCCGCCTTCCCTTTCACTTGAAAAAAAGTAACGTTTACCGTCGGGTGATACGCAGGCGCCACCTTCCCAGTATGAAGAGTTTATGGGTTTGCCAAGCGGAACAGGTTTGCGCCACTTATCATTCACCACTTTACTTACAAATATATTACCGCCTCTCGACTCTCTGCTGCTTGCATCATTCTTGTAAATAAATATCTGGGTTCCATCGGGCGAGATACTGGTGCAGGCATCATGGGCCGCAGTGTTTATTAACTTGCTTACTCCTTCAGCCCTGGTGAATCCGCCGGCAGAATCGGTGTGCGCAATATAAATGTCTTCGAAATATTTACCATCGCCTTCTACGTCGGTTGGTGAATTTGTTGTGGCCGGCCGGCGGGTTGTAAATACCAGACTGCTGCCATCGGCGCTGATACAGGGGTTCTTATCATCGTAAGCGCTGTTTATATTTGGCCCAAGGTTTTCAATCTTAACGTTCACAGGGTTCTTCATATACATGATCGCGTTTTTGCTGTGGCTCAGTAACAGCGCGCCTTCACCCTTTTCCTCTTCGCTGCCGGCACCGGAGTCCCGGAACTGCGTGAAGGACTGTACCGCCTTTTCAAATTCGCCCTCAAGCTGATATATCCGCCCAAGTACCAGGTGAGTTTCTGGTTTCGGATTATCTAATTGCAGCGCTGCAAGCAATGTTTCTTTGGCCTCACTGGTCTTATCAAGATTAAACTGGCATAATCCTACGTAATATTTTACCGATGCATCCTTAGGATTTCTGATTGCCACTTCGCGGTACATGTTCAGCGCCGAAATGTATTCTCCACCCAGTAATTTCTGTTTGGCAACGAGCAGTTTGGCCGCATCGCCGGCATCAGTAATGACATTACTTTTTCTTTCCTGCTGGGCGTTTAATATCAGTCCGCAAAATGTAAGTAATAGAAGCAGTTGTTTCATACGAAGAGTTTAAGTGCTAATAAAAGTACATTAATATTTATAATTTGCCTGATTGTGGCACAAAGTTTCATATTTTAGCCTGACATGAAAAAATTATACCATACTAAATTTTTGGCCGTGATGTTCTTTACATCGCTTGTACTTGGTTCTGCCATTCATTGTACAAAAGATAAGGGTGAACCTCCGGTGCAAGAGCCACCACCGGCGGCAGGGTTTTGCGACACCATTACATATGCGGCACATATTCAGGCAATCGTAAATAATGAATGTGTTCGTTGCCACAACAGTAGCCTGCAAAGCGGCGGCGTTGTTTTTGAATCGTTCAGTCAGTTCAAACAAAAAGCAGAGCAGGGGAGGATCAAAGCCCGTGTAATTGACGGCACCAATGGTTTTATGCCTCCCGATAAACCCGGCGGATTAAGCGCAGAACAGAAGGAACTGATAAATTGCTGGCTGAATACTGGAATGAAACCCTGATCAGTTTTTTTTGCGCATGCTAATTACCATGGGTACTCCGCTGAAGTCAAAGGCTTCACGGAGTTTGTTCTCCAGAAAACGTTTGTAGGCCTCTGTAACGTATTGTGGCATGTTACAATAAAACATAAACAAGGCCTCCGATTTAAGCTGTGAAACGTATTTAACCTTTACGTATTTGCCTTTTACTGATTGCGGAGGAGTTTGCTCAATTATCGGAAGAATATAGTCATTGAGTTTACGGGTTGGGATGTGCCGGATCTTGTTCTCATACACCTTTAGAGCAACCTCAAGTGTTTTCATGATGCGTTGTTTGTCATGTACCGAAACAAATACAATAGGTATATCCTTAAATGGCTGGATCCTTTCCCGGATCCTCTCCTCATAGGCTTTTGCGGTATTGGTAGATTTTTCAACCAGATCCCATTTGTTTACGATGATAGCAACCCCCTTACGGTTTTTTTCAATAAGGCTTAAAATGCTGAGATCCTGTGCTTCCATTCCCTGTTCGGCGTCAATCATCAGCAGACACACATCGGCTCTTTCAATGGCATTGATGGTGCGCATAACGCTGTAAAATTCCAGGTCTTCATGTACCTTGGCCTTTTTACGCATTCCCGCCGTATCAACCAGCCAGAAATCGTGACCGAATTTGTTATAACGGGTGTGGATAGTGTCTCTTGTAGTGCCTGCAATTTCAGTCACAATGGTTCTCTCCTCTCCGAGCAAAGCGTTTATCAATGAAGATTTTCCAACATTGGGCCTTCCAACTATTGCGATGCGGGGAATGTTCTCTTCCGGAACTTTTTCTTCCGGAGGGAGAATTTCAATCAGTCTGTCGAGCATGTCGCCTGTGCCGCTGCCATTCACAGCAGAGACAGGAAATACCTCGCCAAGACCCAGCTGATAGAAATCAGCAGCGTAGGCGGCTTTGTCGTGCGTGTCTACTTTGTTCGCCACAATTATCACAGGCTTTTTGTGACGCCGCACAAGCTTGGCCACTTCCTTGTCAAATTCTGTCACACCGTCCATGGTGTCAACCACAAACAAAAGGGCGGTGGCCTCTTCAATGGCAATTTTTACCTGCCTGCGGATCTGGGCTTCAAAAATATCCTCGCTGCCCTGAATGTAACCGCCGGTATCAATAAGGCTGAATTCTACCCCCTGCCATTCGGCTTTGCCATAATGTCTGTCGCGGGTAACGCCGGCCACTTCATCAACTATTGCCTGCCGCGACTCGGTTAAGCGGTTAAAGAGTGTTGATTTTCCAACATTCGGTCTTCCAACTATTGCTACTACGTTCGGCATAAAAACTGCAAAAGTACTAAATTAAGAGCCTTTAATTAGGGTTGGAACCACATCAGAATTAAGTATATTTGATTATGACTGCAATAATACGCGCTATTTTTTCTTATTGTCTTTTTGCAACTACCCTTTTATTTGGTCAGAGAACAGGAGAAGTTGTTACGCCTCATGTTGCGCCAACAATAAAGTTTACTGAAAATCTTGGACAGTGGGATAACAGGGTTCTGGTGAGAGCCACATTACCAGGAGGTGCGCTTTTTCTGGAAAAAAACTGTGTAACCTACAATTTTTATGACAAAGCTAAACTTGGCAGCCTTCACCTGGGGGGGATAATAAAAGGGGAACAAAAGGATTTTTCTTTACCGTGCCATGCTTACAAGGTTCATTTTCTCAATTCCCGTCAGCAGCCTGCGCTGGAAAAGATGCAAATGGCAAATGATTACGAAAATTTTTACATGGGTAATGACCAAAACAAATGGAAAAGTAATGTACGTAACTATGCGCAGATCTGGCTGCGGGGTCTTTATGAGGGTATAGATTACGAAATACTTTCGGCCACCGATGCCGCCAAATACAATTTTCACATTCAGCCTGGTGCTGATCCATTGCAGATCCGTATGCTATTTGAGGGGGCTGAAGAACTGAAACTCCGTGATGGTGCGCTTCATGTCAGAACAAGCGTAAATCAGGTTATGGAGCAGCGGCCATATGCCTATCAACTTATTAACGGCGCCGCGGTTGAAGTGCCCTGTAAATACAAGCTGCAGGACAATGTACTTTCTTTTGTCTTTCCCAAAGGGTACGACAGAAGCGCAGCACTGGTGATAGATCCTGTTCTGGTATTTGCGGCGCAGATAGGTTCGGTGGCCGACAACTTTGGTATGACCGCTACCTTCGATAAAAATGGCAACCTGTACAGCGGAGGGGTGGTTTACGCCGCAGGTTATCCTTATG
>JAEZDS010000215.1 GCA_023433205.1 Bacteroidota bacterium | reverse complement strand
TTCCCGTACTCTCCTGCTTCAACTCGTTTCCCATCCTGTAAATTTACCTAAATTTGATGCCAGAAATCCTGGGGTTTCGGATTATAATCCTCCCGGCTTAAGTGTTGGAAATGGCCTGTTTTGGTACTGAATCTGCGCGTTTATCAGGCTGCAGGGGGATCTGAAGGGTTTTTAGGAGGAAGGCCCATTAAAATAAAAAAAATACCAATGGGTAAAAAAGTGATTATTACAGGCGCTACAGGCATGGTGGGCGAAGGGGTGATGCGGCAATGCCTTGCTGATCCTGAGATTGATAAAGTTCTGCTGGCAGGCCGCCGTTCGTCCGGTTTCTCCCATCCTAAAATAGAAGAGCTCATACTTCCTGATATGTTTAATTGCCAGATACTCACAACCGTGGCTGCAGATTATGATGCCTGTCTGTTTTGTCTGGGTGTGTCCTCTGTGGGAATGAATGAGAAAGATTATACCCGGCTTACTTACGACCTTACAATTGTTTTCGCAAGCGTTCTTCAGAGTGCCAATCCTTCACTTATTTTCTGTTATGTTTCAGGAGTGGCAACCGACAGTACCGAAAAGGGCCGCAGCATGTGGGCGAGAGTTAAGGGGCGCACGGAAAACAAACTAATCAGTATGTTCAGCAGTGCGTATATGTTCAGGCCGGGATACATGCAGCCTGACAGAGAGGCAAAGAATACGCTGAAGTATTATAAATTCGTCAGAGGACTTTATCCTCTTCTACGGTTGTTGTTTCCAGCTTACGTGTGCTCACTTGCTGACCTTGGCAGAGCAATGGTTTATTGTGTTACGCAGGGGTATCACAAGAATGTGCTGGAAGTGGCCGACATCAGGCTGATCGGCGAAAAACAATAAAAAACTCCCGGTTAAAGACCGGGAGTTTAATCGTACAGTAAGGCTTTTTTTTTAGTTGCTTGTAAAATCTTTATCGTTCTTTACATCAGGTCCGTGAACTTCAATTTTTACTCTCCTGTTCTCCGCGTGTTTTTTCTCGTCGCACTCAACACCATCGCTGCATTCGTTAACCAGCTCTTCTTCACCAGCACCTTTTACAGATTTAATGCGGTCGCTGCTCACTCCTTTTGATACCAGGTATTTTTTAACCGACTGTGCACGTTTTTTCGAAAGAGTTTTGTTGTATTCCGACGAACCTCTTGAATCAGCGTGTCCCGTAATTTCAACCTTCAGGTCCTTATTAGCTCTTAATACATCTATGTTCTTATCAAGCACTGCTCTTGTGTCGGAACTCACTTCACTATTGTTATAGTCAAACTGAATTGCCTTGGTGTTCCAGTTCATGGCATTAAGCTCGTTGTCGCTCAGCAGGTGCATGCTCTTATTGGAAGCGCTTGATTTGTTTTTCAGGCGATTTCTGGCCTCCGGCGAACTGCCGGAGTAGTTTCCTTCATCTGTGGCGAACTGTTCTCCGGCTTTTTTATCATTTGAAGTGAGATTGTTCCCGCCATCCTTTCCTTTTTTGTCTGAGCGGCTCTCGGTTTCCCTTGCAGTATTATTCTTCTTATCAGCAGCGGAATTTTTTCCGGTCTCATTTTTCGCGAAGGAGCCTTTGGTGTTGTTTTTACTGCTGCCTGAATTCTTCTCGTTTGCCGCAAGCACATTGTTGTTTACGGCCAGTGTTTTTTCTGTACACAGCGCTTTGAGTGCCGGACAGGTGTCGCAGAGGGCCACAACTTTCGCCGTTACAACATATTCATCCGGCTTGTTAAATGTATGTGTAAACGATCCTTTTGTTTCAGCAAGGGCTTTGCCATTGATAGCCCAGCTGTAGGAGCGGATGTTGTTTTTTTCGTTCTCAGGAACATCAAGCGAGATGTTATACACCATGGGGTTTGTTTCATCCTGTTCGGTTCTTAGGGTGAAGATCTCCTGTGCAGGTTTACACTCCGGCATATCTGTTATCACATAATGCACTCTGTAAATATCAAGATCACCAAATCCTCCGGCGCGCGCCGAGGCGAAATATCCTTTTGATGAATTCGGTAAAAGACTGAAGAATATGTCGTCGCCAGGTGAATTTACGGGTTGACCGAGGTTAACCGGTTTTGTCCAGGCACCGTTCACCTTTTGAGTGCGGTATATGTCAAAGCCTCCATAACCCGGATGTCCATTGGAGGAAAAGAAAAGCACACCACTCTCATTCACAAAAGGCGCCTCTTCATCATAAGGGGTGTTTATGGTAAAATCAAGGGCCTGTGGCTCTCCCCAGCTTCCGTCGGACTTCTTTTCACTGTAGTAAATATCAGAACCTCCGCGTCCTTTGTCTGATTCGCTGGTAAAATACATTGTATTGCCGTCGGGCGAAAGAGCTGCGTGATTCTGAAGTTTGGAGAAATTTATCGCATCGTCAAGTGCTTCCATTTTATGATCAGGGTCTTCAACGCCGGTCTGGAAGATCTTGCCACCTTTGTAGATGTAGAGATTTTTTCCGTCCGGACTGGCACTTGCAACCGCTTCACCATATTTGGATGACTGCATGCCTGCTGTTTCGCCAAGGTCCACTTTTTTAGGTTGGGTCCAGTTTCCATCGCTGCCCATCTCGGCAATGTAAACGCTTTCAAAGTACTTTCCATCTATGCCGTTTTTCTTTTCTTTCTCATTGTCCTGCCTTTTAGAGGTGAAAAAGAGTTTGCCATTTGTGTAAACCGGGGTATATTCGGGTTTGTCGGTATTGATGGTATTTCCCACATTTGTTATCGCCTGATTTTCGGGGATAGCAACCTCCGGGTGTTCAAGCGCGTACTTACAGTCTGCAATCCTTTTTGAAAGGAACTCATCATAATCAGAATAGCTGGGGTCGTTGTCGAGCTTGCCAAAATGTTCAAGTGCTCGTTTGTAATTCCCGATAAAATGGTAGCTGCGGCCAAGATTGCCATGGATTATGGGCTTACTTTTATCAGGCGGACTGTTTGCCAGCGCTTTTTCGAGATAGGGAATGGCCTGTTCGTGGCGCGACATGTATTCTGAGAGCACAATGCCTTTTCCTGCATTGCCGAAAAAGCTCTTTTCGTCTTTATAAAGGATCTGGTCGTAATAGCCAAGTGCTTTGTCAAACTCGCTCTGATCTACTGCTGTAGATGCTTTTCTGAGCATCTTTTTCTCCTGTGAACAAAAGGAGAACAGCATCCCACACAACACTAATAAAATTGTTTTTTTCATAATCAGTTTTTACTGAAACTGTTATGCAAAGGCATTGCCGCAATTCTTGTATTTTTTTGTGGAAAAAATTGCCCAAAGCCCGCTGCGAGGTGATTAAGACGGGCGTAATGCTGTGAAAAACTGTAAAATTTCAGTAGGCGTAATCGCTCAGATATTCATAGTACCTGGTGAGTTTACCATCGCTGCAGATTGTAGCCCGTCTGATCACTTTATCTTTGTCTTCGCCAAAAACAAAAGGCAGAACCCGCTCGCTGAGATCGCGTGCAAAATCATCGCTGGCATTGCGTGGTAATTCACATGGCAAATTATCAACTGCCATAATACATACAGCATCTTTTTTAAAAGGCAGATCTTCAGTGCCACTGAACTTATTATAGCCGTAAAATGGTTGGGCTATGGTGCTTGCTCTGATTGTGGTAGGTACTGATCCATCAACGTCGCAGGTTACATCAGCAATCACCGAAAGTCTGAATTCGGGATCCTGAATATCTTCGGCAGAAAACATTTTTGGTGCACGTGGATCCCAGTAGTGTGTTGATATGTAGATATCTGCTTTTTTAGTGAAAACCGGAAACCTTGACTTATAGCGTTCGGGATGATTGTAAAACTCATGGAGATCAAAGTTGTGATCGGTTTCCCGTTCGATGTAATCGCGTGGGTTGAGCTGACAGTAAACGGGTTCTCTGAACTCGGTCATCAAAAACTCTTCCGCGGTGATCTTTCTGATTCTTAGCGCGCTGAGGGTTTCAATGGCCCCGTTGGCAACACGGCCTCCTCCGGTGAGAATTATTTTTACGTTCGGCAGCTTCGCGCGTTTTAGTTCCTCCTCCATCTCTGCCCTGTCGCGGCACTGATGGGCAGGCTTAAGTCTGAAAAGATCGAATTTAAGGCCGTACCCTATTATTGCGTTGTAAGCACCCACAATTCCTGCATACCTGCCAAAAGCAATGATGCGGTTATTTTTTTTGTCGGTTAATGTTTCATAATCCACCATGCTGATCTTTTTATCTATCAGCGCCTGCATCAGTGGTTTGTTGTGTCTTTGTTTCTTAATGGTGTGAGAAAAAAAGAAGTAGGTTTTACCGGGAATGAGTTTGGCAGGTGGCACTTCTTTAACTCCCATCAGAATATCGCAATCTGACAGATCTTCCTGAAGTGAAATGCCGAAGAAAGTGTATTCTTCATCTGAATAGCATCTGATCGTGCTGGGCTGCACCACTATTTCAACCTGAGGGTGTTGTCTGATAATTTCTGAGCAGATCAGCGGGGTAAGAGGCACCCGTTTGTCTGGTGGACTTTTCTCTTCCCGGAGCACGCCGATCTTCATTTTTTTCATCAAATTCCGTATTTTTACAAATATAGGATTATATGCAGTTTTTTAAGTGCTTACTGGTCCTTCTCACTGTCTGCAGCTTTGTTTTCACGGGCCATGCGCAAAAAAAAAGGTCTTTCTTAAACAGAAAGTATTCGCCGCAGGAATTGAGAGAGGATCTGCGTGTTTACCGCGATGTGGTGATGGCTATGCATCCTGCACTGGGTATCTATAGTCCGCGCGAAGAATACGCCAGAAAGCTGGCGGACCTTGACAGCTCGATTACCGATAGTTTAACAGAAAAGGAATTTCGCCTGAAACTGAAATTGCTGGCAGATGAGCTTCACTGCGGACATACTGAGGTGTTATACAGTAAGGGTTATTATAAGGAGGCGAAAAAAATGAAGTTTAACTTTTCACC
>JAEZDS010000171.1 GCA_023433205.1 Bacteroidota bacterium | reverse complement strand
GGGACTTTGGATCAACATACCGGCCTCTTGCCTTGGAATGATGGATTGCGTAAGGGTATAGCTGAATTCCGGCTCAACCCCGGATCATGTCAGAGGCAGGGCCCGGAGTGACTGCCCAATTAAGGTGCCACCTTGTTGGGCTGCTTTCATCTAACCTCTAAAAAAGTTGCAAAATCTGGACTCGTCTGCAAAAAAATGGGGGTCTGTTCAATAAAAACCATAAAATATTTCCTTGCACCCCCTCTATTTTTGACGTATCTTTGAAAAAATTTAAAATCCCTATTACATGAATAACAGAAGGTCCCTCGCCATGCACGAAGTGGTGAACCGTCGCCCCGTTGAATTAGATCATCCAAAAAAACAAGTAAGTGAGTATTTCGGCGCCAATGTTTTTGGTATCGACGCCATGCGCGAGTTCCTTAGCGAAGAGGGATTTAACAGTGTAAAAGAAGCCATGGACCGTGGCGTGGCCATAGACCGCCGCATGGCTGATCAGGTGGCAGCCTGTATGAAGGCATGGGCTCAGAGCAAGGGCGTTACACATTACACACACTGGTTTCAGCCGCTTACCGGCAGCACCGCCGAAAAACACGATGGTTTTTTTGAGCCAATAGGTGGTGGCAGAGCTATTGAACGTTTTAGCGGATCGCAGCTGGCACAACAGGAACCTGATGCATCTTCTTTTCCTAACGGTGGTGTACGAAGCACTTTCGAGGCGCGCGGTTACACGGCCTGGGATCCGACATCTCCGGCTTTTATCTGGGGTAACACACTGTGTATTCCTACCATCTTTGTGTCATACACCGGCGAAGCGCTTGATTACAAGACACCGCTTCTCAAATCACTTTCAGCGCTTGATAAAGCAGCAACCGAAGTGTGCCAGTATTTCGATAAAAATGTCACAAAGGTTATTGGCACCCTTGGCTGGGAGCAGGAGTATTTTCTCATTGATGCTGCGCTGTACAACATCCGCTACGACCTGCAACAAACCGGTCGTACTTTGTTCGGACATTCCCCTGCAAAAGGTCAGCAGCTTGAAGATCACTATTGGGGTTCTATTCCCGATCGTGTACTTGCCTACATGAAAGATTTTGAATACGAAGCCCACCTGCTTGGCATTCCTGTCCGCACCCGTCATAACGAAGTTGCACCCGGGCAGTTTGAATGCGCTCCCGTGTTCGAGGAAATAAACATCGCCGTTGATCACAACCAGCTGCTGATGGACGTAATGGAAAAGGTAGCCATCCGTCACAACTTCCGCGTGCTGCTCCATGAAAAACCTTATGCAGGTGTAAATGGCAGTGGCAAACACAATAACTGGAGTCTGGCTACCAGCACCGGCAAAAATCTATTATCGCCGGGTAAAACACCAAAAACAAATTTACAGTTCCTTACATTTTTTATCACTACAGTTAAAGCGGTGAATGAGCACGCCGACCTTATGCGCGCCTGTATCGCATCGGCAAACAACGATCACAGGCTCGGGGCCAATGAAGCACCGCCTGCAATTATGAGTGTGTTCCTTGGTGATCAGCTCAACAAAGTGCTTGATGAGCTGGAAAAAAGCGTAGGCGATAAAAAACTTAGTCCCGAAGAAAAAACCGCGTTAAAATTAAGTATCGGTAAGATCCCCGATATTTTGCTTGACAATACCGATCGTAACCGTACTTCGCCCTTTGCTTTTACCGGAAACAAATTCGAGTTCCGGGCCGTTGGATCATCTGCAAACTGTGCGGCCTCGATGACCGTTCTTAACGCCATTGTAGCTGAACAACTGATAGCCTTTAAAAATGACGTTGATGACCTGATGGATAACAAAGGGCTTGAAAAAGACGACGCCATTTTCCAGGTCCTGAAACGTTACATCAGCGAATCCAAAAAGATCCGATTTGAAGGGAACGGGTATGGTGATGAGTGGAAAGAAGAAGCCGCGAAGCGTGGACTTAAGAATATTCCAACCACACCTGGCGCGTTGGAATTTTTTATAGATAAAAGATCGATCACCTTATTTGAAAAGCTCAATATTCTCACTCACCGTGAGCAGGAAGCCCGGTACGAGATCGCCCTTGAGACATACACCAAAAAGATCCAGATAGAGTCGCGTATCATTGCTGATATGGTGAATAACCAGATAGTGCCTGCGGCGCTGGCTTACCAGAAAACACTGATAGATAGCGCGGCAGGTTTAAAATCTTTGTTCAGCGATAGCGATTTTAAAAAAGTAGGCAGCACCCAGATGGAGCTGATAAAAGAAATAGGTGAACGTGTTGCTTTTATCAAAAGAACAGCTGAAGAGATGCGTGAAGCCCGCAAGAGCGCCAACCTGCTTGACACTGCAAAAAAGCAGGCGGAAGCTTATTGTGAAAAAGTAAAGCCTTATTTCGATAAGATCAGATATGAAGTTGATAAGCTGGAGTACATCGTGGATGATAGTACCTGGCCGTTACCTAAATACAGGGAGATGCTGTACCTGAGGTAAAATTTGGCCGGTAGCGCTGCAAAAATCCGACAGACCGGATGAATAAGATGGGCTGAGGTTTCTTGAATGGAAATTCAGTTCGCAATACAAACAACTAAAGAACTTGTGGATACTCTGTCAAAACGTTCCCCCTCAAATCTTTAAATTTGGACCATCGCTGAGGTCTTTTCATACTTTACTTTAAACGCAGCCGGCGTGTCGGTGTATAAAGACCGTGGTTCAAAGTTTATAGGACTGGCATTTCCCGTAGATAGAGAAGAGACAATAAAAGAGCTGCTGCTGCTGGCAAGAAATGATCATCCTGCCGCGCGGCATTATTGCTACGCCTGGCGAATTGGCGTCGAAGGGGAGTCATGGCGCAGCAATGATGATGGTGAGCCCTCAGGCAGTGCCGGAAAACCTATTCTTGGACAGTTACTTAGTTCCCAGGTCACACATGCGCTGGTTATTGTAGTGAGATATTTTGGCGGTACGCTACTTGGCGTTGGCGGGCTTATTAATGCTTACAGGCAAGCTGCGGCCCATGCCATCGCAAGTGCGGGCATTAAGGAGAGGTTTGTAATGGAACAATTTATTGCCGAATTTGATGAGGCAGATGTGGGTGAGGTAATGCGACTTCTCAAACAGCTGGAGGCAGAAATCCAGAAGACAGATTATCAGCAGCGGCATGCACTGACTTTCTCGGTAAAAAGCCGGCTTGCCAGCGAGCTTCAACAAAAGTTCAAAGGTTTGCACCGTGTAACATTAACACCTGTGGGCCTTTAAACTGCACTTATTACAGAAAAGCACTCACAGAGGTGTGACGGGCAGGTGGTAAAAAGTAAAAAGGCTGCCGGCGTGTATGAATAAATTTGCGCAATTTTATTGATCGGGACTAAAACCTGAGTAGCTGAAAAATATGAAAAAACGTACCGACCAGAATCAAAATTACGATCTCCTTCAGAAAATGTGTGCCATTGCCGCACCCAGTGGTAACGAAGGTGCAATGACGCGCTTCCTGTTAAGTTACATTGAAAAACATTCAAAAAAATGGAAACACAAGGTGAAGGTGATCCATGGAAAAAAATTCCAGGACAATATCATCCTTGTATTTGGGAAACCCCGCACAGCAATTTTCGCGCATATTGACAGTATTGGTTTTACTGTGCGTTACGGCAAACAACTGGTGAAGATAGGCGGACCATCGGTGGAAGGCGGTTACAAGCTGCAGGGCAGCGATAGTCACGGTAGTCAGGTGGTAGAGCTTGTAGTTGAGAAGGATAAAAAATCAAAAACCACTTCGCTGCAATACGAAGGCAAACGCACTTTTGACCGCGGTACAGAACTCACCTTTAAGCCAAACTGGCGTGAGGATGAGAACACGGTACAATGTTGTTACCTTGATAACAGGCTTGGTGTTTTTTGTGCCCTGAAGATAGCAGAGACCTTAAAAGACGGCGCTATAGTATTCAGTACCTACGAAGAACATGGCGGAGGTTCGGTCTCTTATCTGCAGAAATATCTTTACGATAAATATAATATCTCGCAGGCTCTTATCAGCGACATCTCATGGATCTCTGATGGGGTGGTGCCAGCGAAAGGCCCGGTAATCAGTCTGCGCGACAGCATGATCCCGCGCAGGAGTTTTGTGAACCGCATATTGGCCATTGCAGCAAAAAATAATTGTCCTTTTCAACTCGAGGTTGAAGGTTCTGGCGGCAGTGATGCCCGGGAGTTGCAGCTGAGTGATAATCCATGGGACTGGTGTTTTATAGGTGCTGCTGAAGAGAATGTGCATACACCAGATGAAAAAGTTCACAAAAAAGACATTGAAGGGATGATCTACATTTATCAGGTGCTGATGAAGGGGTTGTAGTTCTGGTTTATATTTTAAGGATGAAGGAGCCAGGACTGAAGGAATCAGGTCAAAGTGATGGTGTAGCCGTCTGCTGACCGCAGGGTGTGCCGTGAATCGTTACCGTTTGTAGGGTAACGAATGTTGAATAGAAGATGATAGTAGGCCTATCACAGTCACTGAGCAAGCGGGGGCTGTAAACTACCTCTCGGTGCTTGGCCAGTAATGGACAGGTATTGAACGGAAAGAGGAAAAGGTGCTGTAAGAAGCATCAGGTACGGATAGGAGAGATGAATGCAAATGAACCACTGACGAAGTGACGAGACAGCAAACATATTGCCAAAAGCCGGTTCTCCTGCGAACCGTTGAAGATTATAGCGTGAACTTGTGTTCTGGCTATAAGGCAATCGTTATTGAGGTGGCATGACTCTTATCCAGGCTTTTATTCAGAACACGGGAAGTCCTTGCTAAATGGGAAGTGAAAAGCACAAGTGAAGCGTGTTCACGAGGCTGAATAGCGATGATAGCAAGGATGTCGGATGATGCCATAGTAGCGGTGAAACTTTTGTAATGAAGGTGGAGCAAAGGGCATCAGTCATACAGTTTTAAATGTTTTGACAACTTAACAAGGAGGATTAAAATGTTTGAAACAAAGCGACCAACAGTACCGATCACCAAGGAAATGGTGAAGGAAGCCTACCGAAAAGTGAAGGCGAACAAGGGAAGTGCAGGGGTTGATGCAGAAAGTCTGGAAGAATTTCAATCAGACATGCTTAACAACCTGTACAAACTCTGGAACCGTCTGAGCTCAGGTAGCTACTTTCCCAAGCCAGTTCGCGAGGTATCGATACCCAAAGCTAACGGAAGTAAACGTACACTGGGGATTCCCACAGTAAGCGACCGTATAGCGCAACAAGTGATCAAGGCCTATTTAGAGCCGAGATTAGAAGGAGAGTTCTTGAGCAACTCTTATGGTTATCGTCCATTAAAAAGCGCACATGATGCAATTAAGGCAGTACGCACAAACGTATTGCACTACGCATGGGTGGTTGATATGGACATCAAAAGTTTCTTTGATGAAGTTGACCATGAGTTGTTGATGAAAGCACTGGAGCGTCATGTAAAGGAAAAGTGGGTGAAGATGTACATCAGACGATGGCTTGAATCAGCAAGCCAAAGGAGGGATGGAACTTTGACCACAAAAGAAGGGAAGGGGACACCACAGGGCGGAGTAATCAGTCCTCTGCTTGCTAATCTGTTTCTGCATTATGTGCTTGATAAATGGCTTGATAAGCATTACCCGCATGTAGCATTTGTACGCTATGCGGATGATGTGATACTTCATTGTCGAACAGAAGATGAGGCAAAGCAGACACTTGAAGCTGTACGAAAACGCTTGCAGGAGTGCAAGCTGCGTTTGAATGAGGAAAAGACGAAAGTTGTTTACTGCCAGGATTATCGAAGGAAGAAGCGAAAGGATTACAGGAAGAAATTCGATTTTCTGGGTTTTACATTCAAACCCCAAGAGCAACTCTCCAAAATTGGAGGAACATTTTTAGGGTATGGGTGTGAAATAAGTGAAAACGCTCAGAAGAGAATTGCAGCAGGATGGAAGAAACAAAAGTTTCATCTGCGAAGCACGTTGACGATACAGGAAATAGCATCGGAGGTAAATCCACAAATGATTGGAATTATCCGTTACTACGGAAAGTACAGAAAATGGGCGCTACAAAAACTGATGAGACGATTTCATTTCCGCTTGGCGAAATGGGTATTGAAGAAGTACAAAGGATTAAAAGGGAGCCTACCAAAAGCATACAAGTGGATAAACGAAATTAAAGTAGGTTATCCGAACATGTTTTACCATTGGCAAATTTTTAATTCGATAGGCTGGTATGACAGGAGCCGTATGAAGTGAGAGCTTCACGTACGGTTCTGTGAGAGGCTTAGGGTGAAACTCCCTTTGCCTACTCGACCGTTGTCGCGCAAACGTGAAGCACATAAAAAAGTTTATTTGTTGCGCGCCAAGACGCTAAGCGCGCAAAGAAGATATTAAGTGCTGAAGCGTGTTTGGCGCAATGGCTTATCATGGTAAGAAATTTATTTTTTGCGCGCTAAGACGCTCCCGTAGCTATCGGGAGTACGCAAAGAAGATATTAAGTGTTGAAGCGTGTTTGGTGCAGAGGCTTGTGATGCTAAGAAATCTATTTGTTGCGCGCAAAGGCTAAGAACGCAAAGAGGTTTTGTTAGCGCCGAAGAGCGGGGTGTGAGAAGGTAATCTTTGTTTTATCCATGTTCCTATATTGTTAAATATCCCCCCTCGCCCTAAAAACCATACCCATCAAAATCTCTTTCAAATTCATTGCTGCGAAAAGGCTTATTGACCACAATTTCACTAAAATCGTAACTCTCAAAGAGGCCAATGTCATCGTAAAGACTGAGACTTACAGGGAGCATCAGTTTTTCGTCGATGCAGATCACTGCTTTCTGGCAGTACAAAGTTGGCACCCTGAGTATTCTCCCTTTTTTAAGGAAACCAAAATCATTCAGCAGATCGTTCCTGTACCTGAGCAAATAGTCGTTCACGCATAATTTCAGCCCAATTAATGTTGCGGTCTCTTTCTCTCCTACCTTATAGTCGGTATATGTGTACTGGCTGTTTTCATATTCAATGAGATGGCAGCTATAACCATTCTTCATCACCTTGCCTTTGTGACGAAAGTTTGAGAGACCTGCTTTGTCCTTGTTAATGGTTAGAGCGATGGACTTTCCTATAAACTCAAAACCAAGTTCGTGGATGGTATAATGCTGGTTGCGGCGCATGAGCGCACCCGATGGTTCTAGCCACATTGGGACAAACGGGAAGACGTTTGGTTTTACCAGCGCTTTTTCTGCAGCAGTACTGCCGTCATACAGAATTTCCAGCCGCCTGGCCCGATTGATAAAATAGACCTTTCGCGGTTTGGTCTGAATTTTGATCTCGGAATTCGCGGTTAAGAACCGTTTTTCAATTCTTTCAAGAGCGAACACCTTCATGCGCAGTGTTCTGATGTTTTGTATTGAGTCGTACATGGTGGCCAGCAGTTTTTTGGGCTGCGTTGAGCTGTCGGGATTTCCTGAGGAAACCATCAGCAGACCCAGAGGCACAAGCAGCATAAAACAGAGGCGGCACATGCCCCAAAATTAGCCAATGTTTTTTTTTAATTTCACCACTTTAAAAGAACTATGTCGATACTGGGGATCATCCCGGCACGTTTTGCTTCCAGCCGTTTTCCCGGCAAACCACTGGCTGATATCAGAGGTAAAAGTATGCTTGCCCGTGTTTTTGAACAGGCACTGAAATCAGAGTTGCTTGATGAAGTTGTTGTAGCTACTGAAGATGAGAGGATTTACGACCATGCAGATAAGCTTGGTGCTAAGGTAATAATGACCGGTGCTGAACACAGGAGCGGTACCGACCGATGTCTGGAAGCGTTCCTCAAACACAAAGGCGACTTTACGCATGTGCTCAACATTCAGGGTGACGAACCTTTTTTAGACCCTGAACAGATAAATTCTATTGCACGCATTTGTACCGACGATACAGAGATCGCCACTCAAATGACCTTGTGTACAAGTCAGGAGATTCTCTTTGATCCGGGAGAAGTGAAAATTATTCTGAATCAGCACAACGAGGCCATATACTTTTCAAGAAGCGTAATTCCTTTCCTGAAAGATAAAAAAGAAGAGGAATGGCACAAGAGCTTCAGGTACTACCGTCACGTAGGCATGTATGCATACCGGGTGGATGTTCTGGAGAAGATCTGCGCGCTTGAACCATCTTCTCTCGAGCTGGCTGAATCACTTGAGCAGCTGCGCTGGTTACAAAACGGATTTCGTATTAAATGCGTTGAGACGCCTTTCGACAGTCATGGCATTGATACACCGGCCGACATTGAAAAGGTGCTTCGGTTAATGAATATTAAAGATTAGTGCAGGATCCGAGGAATATTTCAATTAAAGATTACACCTATGAGCTGCCTGAGGAGAGAATAGCGCGATATCCGCTGGCAGAGCGGGATTCGTCAAAACTGCTGTTATGGCGTGACGGCCATATAACCGATAAAAATTTTCGCGCGCTTACTGAGCACCTGCCTCCAAACAGCGCTCTTGTTTTTAATCACAGCAGTGTGATAAAAGCGCGGTTGCTTTTCAAATCCGTTACCGGTGCAGTTATAGAAATATTCTGTCTGGAGCCTGAACACGGTAATGAGCAGGGTCTGTTTTCCAAATCCGGGGTGTTGTGGAAATGTATGGTGGGCCGCTTAAAGAAGTGGAAAGAAGAGACATTGTTGTGCGGGAAAGAGAACATAGAGCTGCAGGCCAGAATACTACGCAAAGAGCAGGATCATGTGCTGATCAAATTTTCCTGGCAGCCGGTTGAACTCACGTTTTCGGAGGTGTTGCAAAGACTTGGCGTATTGCCTATCCCTCCTTACCTGAACAGACCCACGGAAACTATTGACCAAACACGGTACCAGACTGTTTACGCAAAAGACGAGGGGTCGGTGGCGGCACCAACAGCAGGGCTGCATTTCACACCGCAGGTTCTGGAGGCTGTAAAAAAGAAGGATATTCCTGTATTTGAATTAAGTCTCCATGTTGGCAGCGGCACCTTTAAACCGGTAAAAGCCGATTTGCTGAAAGACCACCCTATGCACGCCGAGTGGATGAGTATTGATATTCATACGGTAGAACAATTACAGCAGGCGGGTAACCGGGCGCTGATCGCCGTTGGCACCACCTCTCTTCGCGCCCTTGAAAGTTTGTACTGGCTGGGCTGTAAAATAGCGGCCGGTGCGGTGGATGAGCAGCAGCCTGAGGTGGGGCAGTGGGAGCCCTATGCAGGGGAGCACGCTGTTATCTCTGCTGCTGAAGCACTGAGTGCCATATCAAAGTACATGAACGGAAAGGGCCTGCAGCGCCTGGTTTGCCGTACCTCAATTCTGATAGCCCCTCCATATAAATTAAAGATGGCACGCGGACTGATCACTAATTTTCATCAGCCCCAGAGTACCCTGCTTTTGCTGGTGGCAGCAATTGCGGGTGATGGCTGGCGGAAGATCTATGAACACGCTTTAGAGAACAATTACCGTTTTCTTAGTTACGGGGATAGTTCTTTGTTGTTGCCGTCGGCCCATGAGAATACCTGCTAACCCGCGACACGCTGATGCTGCGAATACACGCACTTGTGATTTTTGCTCAGTGTGCCACAGGGGATGGAAGATCAAAATGGAGAACCGGCTATTGCGGGTGGCATTATTTTTAATATTTTTGGTAAAACTTAAAGCCAATGAAAAAACTATACATTCTGATCAGTACCGCGATATTTTCTGCGAATGCAAACGCGCAATTAACGCAGGCCAATCATGCTCCCGCTGATGGCGATACTTATTCAATGTGGGATTTCGGAACCACTGCAAACCCTGGCGCGGCCGGTAACGGTGTGGTATGGGATTTCAGTTCCATCTCTACCAACAGCAGCACGGTGTTGAATTACACCGCCGCCACAACTACCAACACAAATTATCCTAATGCGAATGTTACCGTGGCTGCTTCAGCAAGCAATGTTTCGCATTACGACGCGGGCAGTGCCGGCTTAATGTATTACGGAGGGAATATTTCTGTAGGTACCGCGGTTGCGGGTACAATGACTTATACAGATGCGGCGGTAGAAGCGGTATATCCTATGAGTCTGAACACCAGCAGCACTGCTCCTATCAGTGGTACTGTTCAGGTAACTGTTCCGCTTAGCGCGGCAGGCTCGTTTACAGGAAACAGTCATACCATTGCCGATGGTTCAGGCACACTGATACTTCCTGGAGGCGGCACCTATAGCAATGTGCTGCGAGTGGTTACCAGCCAGACAATTGATATAACTGCTGGTTCGGCACCTTTTACTACTACCGCCTCGGTAACTATGAGCAGCTTCAATTTCTACACTCCCGGCATTAAAGCGCCGGTGGTGAGCATTTTTACTGCCACCGCAGCAATGATGGGAGGAGCGCCAAGCTCACAAACCCTGGCCATGCGCAATACAACTGCCTTAGGCACAACCACCACAAACACTACCACTACTACAGGTGTGCAGAATGAGCCTGTAGCGGCTCAGACGCAACTTTTTCCAAACCCGGCCAATGAGCAGGTTACCGTGATCAGTGCTTCAGCTTCACCTCTGATTCTTGAGCTTACAGACATCTCAGGAAAAAAGGTATTTACTCAGAAGTTTACAGGTTCTGCAGTTATAAATACCAGCAACTTTACAGCCGGAATTTATCTGTACACTGTGAAGAACACTGGCGGTGAAAAACAGTCGGCAGGCAGGCTGACAGTTGTACACTAATAAAAGACGTAACAATCTCAGGAGGTGTGCGGGAAACCGTTCACCTCTTTTTTTTGGGAGATCTCAATATCAGGATTATTGCAGATTCTCTTAATTTAGCGGTATGAATATCGAGGAAAAGATCAACGCAGACATCAAAGCCGCTATGCTGGCAAAAGATGCAAAGAAACTGGAGGCAGTTAGAGCGATTAAATCCGTAATACTTTTGCTGAAAACTTCCCCTGAGGGATTGAGCGATGACTCAGTTAACAAGGCGCTGCAGAAGGAGGTGAAGAAGCGCAAGGAGTCAGCCGATATTTATGCCGGCCAGAACAGGAACGACCTTCGGGACGAGGAACTGTTTCAGGCCAAAATAATTGAGAGTTATCTGCCTGAACAGATGAGTGAGGCGCAGATAAAAGAGGAGGTAAAAAAGCTGATAGCGCAGACCGGCGCCAAAGGTCCGGCTGATCTTGGCAAAGTAATGGGAGCAGCCTCAAAAGCTTTCGCCGGCAAGGCAGACAATAAGGTTGTTTCGGCGGTAGTAAAGGAGATGCTGGGTTAGTGCATTTGTTGCATTCTTAAATTCCCCTATGTCAAGTACAAAGTACGAGGTACAAAGTACAAGGTACAAAGTATCTTGTTCTTATGAGGTTAGGGGAAATTTTTTTTAACTAACGCAGCTTAAATCTGATAGGCAAAGTGTAATGTACTTTCACTGCCTGACCTGCAATACGGCCCGGCGATTTAAAGTCTGGAAGTAGTTTAATTACACTGATCGCTTCTCGGTCAAAGGCCGGTGAGGCGGGTACTTTTACTTTAACGTCACTGATCCTGCCCTGCTGATCGACCACAAAAGCAACCAGCACGGTGCCGCTTATTCCCATTTCTGCCTCTTCGCGGGGATAACGAAGGTTTGCCGCGAGCAATTCTCTCAGGGCCTTAATTCCTCCGGGAAATTCCGGCTGTTCTTCCAGCTGAAAATCCTGCATGATCGTGTCGGGCATAAAGGTCGAAGTATTACTGCCCTGCGTGTTGTTATCCGCATCCAGGCCAGTGCCATCAGCACCAGAAGGCACCTCCGCTGCTGTGGAGTCCGAAAACGATTCCTCTGCCGGAAGCGTGTCGTTAAGGTCGTAAGACTCCCTGATGATCAGGGACTCATTCCTGCTGTTATTGTTAGCGGATGGTAATGGCGCGGGCTTTTTTTGAGGAGCAGGAGGCGGGGGCTCCGGGCTGTTGTTTACGGTTACCGTAAGCGTTTCCGGGATCTTCAGCTGTCCGCCGGCATCAGCCGCAGGTTGCGGACGTTCTGCCAGTTGCCAGGCAATAATTGTCAGCATTGTGATGGCCGAAATCATTATAAACAAAGACTTTACCACTGTGAAGTGATAGGTTGTGCGCAAAACATAAGCACCGTAGGCCTTGTTGCGGCCGCTGAATACCAGCTCATTCAAATCTGCATGATTCGTCATAACTATGGTTTTTTAATGTTGGATAGTTATGTTGTCATATCTTATTGTAACAGGTGTAACTAAAATTAAAAGTACAAACTGGATGCTGAGTGGTATCTTAAAATTAGGATACACAGGGTAAAAAATCGGTCCCTGCTTAAAAGTGGTTGTCAGTTTTTGCGATCCGGACGGTATTTTCAGAAAAATGGCAGGGGCAAGGGGATCCTGAGGAGCACAGAAGCCCTCCCTTGGCAGCAGTTGATTATTTTTTTCCTGGAAATCCACCTTTTATTTTAGTTGTATCTTTACCGGGATAGTATGGAGAATATCATTGAAATGGTGAGCAAAGAGGCGCTCATGGATGAATTGACGAGAGACAGGTTTGTCCGTCATACCAATAATGGCAGCAATGAGATCTATATTGTAACTTATCATAATTCACCGAATGTAATGCGTGAGATCGGACGCCTGAGGGAGCTTACATTCCGTCATGCTGGAGGCGGCACAGGAAAAGAGATCGACATCGATCATTTTGACACAAATCCGCATGCTTATCAGCAACTGCTGGTGTGGAACCCGGAAGACAGGGAGATTGTGGGCGCCTACAGGTTTATTTTATGTAAAGACGCTGAAATTATTGACGGTAAGGTTCAGCTTGCAACCACCGAGCTATTTGAATTCAGCGAAAAATTTTACAGTGATTACCTGAACAAGACCATTGAGCTTGGCCGCTCATTTATTCAGCCAATGTACCAGCCTGGTGAAAACAGGCGCAAAGGCCTGTTCAGCCTTGACAATCTGTGGGACGGACTGGGCGCTCTTGTAATAGACAATCCCTCCCAAAAACATTTTTATGGCAAGGTAACCATGTACACTGATTTTAATGTAGAGGCGAGGGATTATATTCTGTCCTTTATGAATTACTACTTTCCCGATCCTGAAAAACTGGTTTATCCGGTGCATTCAATTACGCCACAAACCGATGTAAGCGGTTTTCTGTCACAGATAAAAGGATTACCCTACAAAGAAGGTCATGCCGTGCTTCATAAGAAGGTAAAGGACCTGGGAGAAAATATTCCTCCACTCATGAACGCATACATGAATTTGAGTCCTACCATGAAAAGTTTTGGTACCGCCATCAATCCCACTTTCGGTGGTGTGGAGGAAACAGGCATACTGGTAACCATCAGCGATGTGTATGAGAGTAAAAAAGAAAGACATTTTACCTCTTACCTTAATGAAAAAGCAGCACGCTGAAAAGATGCAGGTAAAAAAAGCCATATTCAAACAAAGTGCCTCCAGTTTACATGGCTGCCCCAAAACTTCGTTGCAGGAATATGCATTTATCGGGAGAAGCAATGTAGGCAAGTCGTCACTCATTAATATGTTGTGTAACAACAACAAGCTCGCAAAAACCTCTTCAACCCCTGGTAAGACACAGCTCATTAATCACTTCCTGATAAATGAAAGCTGGTTTCTGGTTGATTTGCCGGGTTATGGTTTTGCCAAAACAAGCAAGGATAAACGTGAGAAATTTACCACCATCATTTACGATTATTGTAAAAAGCGGTCTAATCTTGTCTGTCTTTTTGTGCTGATAGATAGTCGTCTGCCTTTACAAAAGATCGATCTTGAGTTCATGCTCTGGTGCGGAGAAAACAACATTCCCTTCGCGCTCATTTATACCAAGGCCGACAAAAATAAAAAGACCGAGCTGGCAAGGAACATTGGTGCCATTGAAAAAGAACTGCTGAAACACTGGGAGGAGTTGCCTAACAGCTTTGTTTCTTCTGCTGATGACAAGAGAGGGAAGGAAGATATACTTGATTTTATCGGACACATGATCAAAGAACAAACCTCATTCAGGAAGACCGACGAAGAAGAGTAACACAGGATTTAAATTTGAGACAGCAAAGATGGCGAGTGACTGGGAAAGACTGCAGGTAAGGATGAAGGAGAGATTCGGTGAGGAGATGGATTTCGACGCCCTCCTTTTTCTCATCGGTTTGCAGGAGCTTGGTAAACCTTTCAGGAAATACAAAAAAGATCAGAAACTTGAGGTGATGCACATTGCCATCTGCACCCTGCTTGAGCCTTTCGGTTTTTATGAATTTGTGGGTCGCGACGAAGAAGGCTGGCCACACTGGAAACTAAAGGAAAATCTGCCTTATCTCGACGCTAAACAACAGAACCGTTTGATCGTGGATGCGATCATAGATTATTTTAAGAAGGAAGAGCTTATCTGAGTCGGGGAGAACAGCAACAACTGCAAGTTCCGTCAGTAAATGATTAAAATTCCATAATTTCGCAGACTTGTTTTGGTCAGGGAGAAGAGCAGTAATATAAAGAACATCATTTTTGACCTGGGCGGGGTCATCATCAATCTTGATATTCCCCGCACAATAGCCGCCTTTAACGAACTCAGTACAGTGCCTTTTGAGAAGATCTATACACAGGCGCAGCAGAGTATGATCTTTGATAAGTTTGACAGAGGACAGATCAGCGATTTTGAGTTTTTTACATCGCTGCGGAAGGAACTCCGTTACCAGGGTGCTGATGAGGAGCTGCTGAAGGCCTGGAATGCCATGCTGCTGGATGTGCCTGCCAGAAGGCTTGACATGCTGGTGAAACTGAAGCTTGAGTATAGAACCTTTTTGCTCAGTAATACCAATGAAACACATATACAGGTTTTTGAAAGAGAACTTTACCGCCAGCACGGGGTAAAAAACTTCAACGAATATTTTGAGGCAGCGTATTACTCATGCCGGGTAGGCATGCGTAAACCCGATAAAGAGATATTTGAGATGGTGCTAAACAAGCACAAACTTCTTGCGAAAGAAACAGTTTTTATTGACGACAGTGAGCAGCATGTACGTGGCGCTGGAGATTGCGGCATCAGGTCGTATCTGCTTCAGCCAAATATGGAGGCTGAAGATCTGCTTAAAGAACTCAGGATTCTATAAAGTCTGCAACTGCCTTGTAAAATTCCTGCGGTTTTTCTGCATGCAGCCAGTGGCCCGCACCTTCTATTGTCTGAAATTTGCTGTTGGCAAATCGGTTTTTATAATCCTCGATGTCTGACTCATTAATATAGTCTGACTTTGATCCGCTGAGCACAAGCAATTCAGCACCGCTCCTGTAAAATGGTACCGCCTCGCTAACGTTGCTGTAATGTTCTGTGATCACCTTAAGATTAAAACGCCAGTCCATAATACCCTCCTCCTGGTGTTTCCAGTATATGTTCTTCAGCAGAAATTGTTTGGTGCCAAAATCTGAGATGTATTCATTCAGAATTTTTTCTGCCTCCTTGCGGTTCCTGATCTTCGAAAAGTCAACAGCATTCAGCGCCTCAAGCACTATCCTGTGATGATCGCCGTAGGCACGGGCGGCCATGTCTGCAATAATTAGTTTGCTGCTTACTTCAGGAAACTTGTGCTGGAAAAAAAGTACTGTTTTAGCCCCCATACTGTGTCCCATTAAAATGGGGTCTTCAAGGCTATGTTCATCGATAAATTCCTTAAGATCACCAGCCATTGCCTCGTAGGTCCATTCATCGCTGTGTGGCGATAAGCCGTGATTACGCTGGTCAGGGAGGAAAACGTGCAGATTCTTTTCCGCGAACTGTTTACCAAGTGTGTTCCAGTTATCGCTTTGACCAAAGAGGCCGTGCAAAATTATCAGGGGTCTTCCTTTTCCGTATTCTCTATTTGCAAGTTTCATAAACAGGGCGCAAAGATAATGATTCCTTGTTTTAGGATTTTCCAGGCGAATTTCTGTTTTGTTATATGGTGCTGATGGATCCAGCCCCGGAATTTATTTGTTGAGGAATGCCACTTATAACGGTCAGCTCACCCTTTAATTGAGAGAACTTTTAAAGGATCTCAGAAATCTCCAAATCGTAATCTGGTTTACCTGTACTTTTTTCCCCCGGAATAAGGGCTTCCAATCTTTATTTAAGCTGCCTCAAATACATTTGCACAGTGTTTTCCAGTCCAAAATAAAGTGCATCGCTTATTAGGGCATGACCTATTGAAACCTCGTGAAGCGAGGGAATAGCTTTGGCAAAAAAACTCAGATTTTGTAGGTTAAGATCATGACCAGCGTTAATGCCCAGACCCATTTCAGCGGCTTTTTTTGCCGCAGCTACAAAAGGCGCTACAGCCTTTTCCTTTCCTGCAACATAATCGCGGGCATAAGATTCAGTGTACAACTCAATCTGGTCGGTTCCTGTATTGGCGGCGCCCTCAATCATGTGAAGATCCGGATCTACGAATATGGATACTCTTATGCCGGCTTTTTTAAATACAGTAATGATCTCTTTCAGGTAAGCCAGGTGTTTAACAGTGTCCCAGCCATGATCACTGGTAAGTTGTCCTGCAGCGTCAGGCACCAGCGTTACTTGGGTAGGCTTGTACTGCAGCACAAGGTCAATGAACTTTTGTTCGCGGGGATTGCCTTCAATGTTGAACTCTGTGGTAACAATTGAGCTCAGCTCTGCAACATCCTTATAGGTTATATGTCTTTCATCGGGCCGGGGATGTACGGTAATACCCTGAGCCCCGAAACGTTCAATGTCGCGCGCCGCTTTTAAGAGATCAGGAATGTTTCCGCCTCTGGCATTACGAAGTGTGGCAATTTTATTGATGTTTACACTGAGCCGGGTCATGTTAAACAAATTAAATACTAAAGTTGGTTACGGGCTCAAAACTAATTAATTTCTTACTTTTATCACGTAATGCTTGCCGGAGACCTTATAACTGAAGAGATCCCGCCTCTCAAGATAACCGATACGGTAGAGCTGGCGCTCGACTGGATGGAACAATTTAAAGTTTCGCACCTGCCTGTGGTAAATAACAGGGAGCTGATCGGAGTGGTGTCGGAGACTGATCTGCTTGACTATGAAAAACCTGACGAACAGATCAACGTTAGTAAGCTGCACCTTGTAAAGCCTTCTGTTCAGCACCACCAGCACATTTACGACATGGTACGGCTTATGAGCGGTTTAAATCTTACCCTTCTTCCTGTACTTGATGAGAACGGCAAATACAAAGGCTGTATCACACTTAAAGGTCTGGTTCAGAATCTCAGTAACCTTATTTCAGTGCAGAATCCGGGTGGTGTGATCGTACTTGAACTCAACCAGAATGATTATTCGGTTACGCAGATTGGGAACATTATTGAAGCCAATGATGCCAAGATCCTTAGTCTGCACGTTACAACAGTTCCTGATTCACACACCATAGAGGTTACCATAAAAGTGAACAGAGAGAACCTTTCAGGTATTCTGCAAACCTTCAACCGTTATAACTACAAAGTAAAAGCCAGCTTTAATCATGGTGAGTACAGCGATGGTTTAAATGACCGTTTGAACGAATTTCTGCATTTCCTCAATATTTAGAGTTTGCCCCTGCCGGAAAAATCTGGTCCGGTATTTGTTTCTCATTCTTTTCGTTAAATTAGTTAAATCTTAGCCCTGAAAGAATGCGACCACTTATTATCCTATTACTGCTGACCTGTTTTAAAAACAACGCGCAGCAGTCAGGCAAAAGTCTGGCTCCAAAGCCGGCAAGCAGCAACAGTTCGGCACTGCAGAAGCTTAGTTTTGTTGAAAACAGAGGACAGTGGGACAGCAGGTGTTTGTACCGTTCAGCGCTGCAGGGCGGTAATGCTTTTTTCGCGGAAAAGGACCGGTTTACTTACGTATTTGTTGATTCGCGTGCTTTAGCTGCCTTTCACCATACCGAGACGGGTAATCCTGATGAACAGGCGCCGCTGAATGCACACGCGCTGCGGATGATCTTTAAGGGCGCAAACCGAAATGCTGTTGTTAGCGGAGAAGATAAAAGAAATTACCACCACAATTATATGCTTGGAAATAAGCGCGGGAACTGGCAGGGTAATGTGCCTGTTTTTGCAAAGATCCGTTACGAGAATATTTATGAGGGCATCAGCATAAATATGTATGAAGAACGGGCGACGTTAAAGTATGATTACCTGGTAAAGGCAGGAGCAGACCCTTACGCCATTAGTATTGAATTTGAAGGTGCAGAAGAAATACAGGTAAAAGGCAGAGATCTTGAAGTAAAAACCGCGGTGGGAAGTCTGCTTGAAAGTATTCCGTACGCTTACCAGGAGATTGAGGGCCGACGTACTGAAGTTTCATGTACTTATATGTTCAGGAATGACGGTACGATCGGTTTTAGTATCAGCAATTATGATGCGCGATATGATCTGGTGATCGATCCGGTGGTGATGGCTTCTACATACTCAGGAGGCACTTCGAGTTCTTACGGCCACTGCGCAACGTACGACAGGTTTGGTAATGTGTATTCGGGTGCACGCTGTTTCGGGGTAGGTTACCCTGTTACCACCGGCGCTTTTCAGACCACCTTTGGCGGAAATGTTGATGTGGCCATCAGCAAATTGGATCCTGCAGGTTCTGCATTAATATATGCCACTTACCTGGGTGGAAGCGCACAGGATCTTCCGCATAGTATGTTTGTTCACAGCAATGATGAACTGTATCTCTTCGGCACTACTAAAAGCAACAATTATCCTACTACCACCGGGGCATTCCAGGTAAGTGCCAACGGCATGGATGATATCATCGTTTCAAGATTGTCTTCAAATGGCAGCAACCTTTTGTCGAGCACCTATGTGGGAGGTTCGGCCAACGACGGGTATAATGGAACAACCCTCAATTACGCCGACAATTATCGTGGTGAGATCATTGTGAACAGCCTCGGCGAGGTGTTTATCGCCAGCGTTACGAATTCAACCAATTTTCCGGTCACAACAGGCGCTTTTGATGTAACTCATAACGGACAACAGGATGCAGTGGTTTTTAAAATGGATGCCAGCCTTGGCTCAATGGTATGGGCAACCTATCTGGGCGATTCGGGAAACGATGCCGGATTCAGCCTTCGACAGAGTGGCAACGGTGATGTTGTAGTGGTAGGTTATACCAACGGTAACAATTTTCCTGTTACTACAGGTGCGCTTAACACAACTTATCTTGGCGGCCAGTCTGATGGTTTTGTGGCCCGTTTTAATTCAAACGGAACCTCGTTGCTGAATTCCACATTTATAGGGTCTGATCAGCGGGACATCACATTTTTTGTTGATCTGGATGCATCGGGCAATGTATGTATTTTCGGAAATACCCTTGGCAGCACTCCAATCAGCACCGGGGTGTACAACGTTCCCGGCAGCCAGAATTTTTTAATGAAGCTCAACGCTTCGCTGAGTGCATTTGTCTGGGCAACTTCGATAGGCGATGGCAGTCACGGTTCATTTGCACCCGCCGCGCTTATGATAGATGTCTGCGGCAATGTTTATCTTTCTGGCTGGGGCAATGCGGGCGCCTACCCGGTAACCGGCAATGCAGTACAAACTACCACCCTGAACAGCGGTTTCCACCTGATGGTGCTTGATGGCTCAGCAACCACTTTATTATACTCAGGGCCTTTTGGTAGTGGAGGCGAGCATGTTGACGGAGGTACGAGCAGGTTCGACCCTAATGGCTCGGTTTACCAGGGAGTTTGCGCCTGCAATGCCAATTTCCCAACCACTTCCAATGCTTTTTCACCCACTAATCTTGCAAGTGGTTGCGACGTGGCAGTATTTAAGATCGACTTCCAGACCAACTGCACGGGTTTTGCTTCGCACACCGTTATCTGCTCGGGCACGGCGGCCACTTTCAGCATAGTTAATTTTAATAATCTTTCGAACCCTTCTTTTTCGGTGCAGCCCGGAAATATCAATCCGGTAAACCAGGTATTTACAGTTACACCTTCAGCCAACAGCACTTACACTGTTTTTATTACCGGCACCAACACGCTTAATGCGGTTGAAACAAATACCGGACTGGCAGTAGTAATGGTGATTCCTCAGCCAGTGCTCACTCCAACCTTTCTCCAATCAAGCTGCACAAGTTCCGTTAATGGGTTTGATCTGGGCTTAAGCTTTGCACCTACAGGTTCCGCCACGCCCAACTACTCCGTATCCTGGTCAACCGTGCCTGGCGGCATCAGCAGTAATACCCAGGTGAGCAGTTCTGGGCCGGTGCAGCCCGGAGTATATACAGCCACAGTAAGCAGTTCTGGCTGCAAGGCAATAGCCCAGTTCACCATGTTGCCTGTTCCGCCACCGGTTAACGTGGCACTGAGCGGTGTACCGGTTATTGATTGCGCCCACCCGACCTTAACTTTAACAGCCAGCCCCCCGCAGTACACCTACAGCTGGACCAGCGGATCGCAGATAAAGGCAGGCAGTACCGCAACCTTTAACATGAGCGGACCGCTTAACTGGACTGTTACCGCTATTGATACGTTATACGGCTGCACAGGATTTACCACCTTTGCCATTACACAAAACACCAGTGTGGTTACCTCAGTGTTGTCGCCAACGTTCCAGAATATAACCTGCACACTTAGCTCCATTACCACTATTACTGCAGGCGCCACGCCTTCTGTAAACATTGCCCATCACTGGTTGTCGCCCTTAGGGGGAACGCTGGTGATACAGGGGGAAGAGTCACAATTCCTGCCGGGGTCACCGGGTACCTATACTCATGTGGCGATAAACACTACCAATGGCTGTAAGGCCGTAAAAACTTTCACGGTGTTTTCCAGCTCCGGCTTTCCTGCCTTCTCTCTCAGCAGTCCGCAGAACTTCAGTGTTGGATGCAGTACCAGAAGTACAGCGATAGTAAATATTGATCAGGCGCAAACCACACCCACCGCAGGAGGCAGCATAAGTTACACCATGCTTGCGCCGGGCGCAGGCGGAACATACAGCTGGGGAGCCAAGAGCAGTTATTCAAACATAATTGTGCCTGGCACTTATACATTTATTGTTAGAGACAATTCCAATGGCTGCGAGACAAAGGTGCAGGCCTCTATTTTACAGAATACGGTGGCGCCACCGGTGGAAGCAACAGTACCCAGCCAGATTCTTACGTGTTATGTGCCCAGCGTGAAGCTGAGTGCCGGCAGTACACTGCAGAATGTTATATTCAGTTGGACCTTACCGGGTTCAGGAGTAGTGGCGGGTGATACTTTAAGGGTGTTTAATACAGGGGTAGAATCAAATACTGTCACCGGTAATTTTATCCTCAGCGCTACAGATCCCGTAAACACGTGTGTAACACAAACGGTGATACCCATCTTACAGAATCTTTTTACGCCTGTGGCAGGGATCTCCGGACTTGATGAGGTAAGTTGTAAAACACGCACTGTGATGCTTTCCAATAACAGCAGTTCACGAATTCCGCCCTACTTTAATCCCAGCGGCCTGGTAGTGGCGGAACTATGGACAGGGCCCTCGCCTCAGCTGCCACTGCAATTGAGCAGTTCTTACCTTGCTGAAATGCCGGGCACCTATACCATGGTTGCGCGTGACATGAGTAACGGTTGTGCAGCAATAGCCACCAAAACAATAACAGATAACAGAATTTATCCGCTCGTCAACAATCCTGAACAGCCAGGACCATTTGTACTGGATTGTGGTTCAGATACTGCTACCATTTTTGTAAATCTTTCCGGCGCCGTTCAGCAGTTCGCATTTGAATGGGATGGAGCAAATCACCAGCCTATGAGCAGTACCACCGGCGGTACTATATCGGTTTATGGGGATGGCATGTACAACGT
>JAEZDS010000028.1 GCA_023433205.1 Bacteroidota bacterium | reverse complement strand
TTTTTCCCCCCTCATGTTAAGGCGGTAACCGGCCATGTTATAGCTTTTTATGAGTGAACGATGCCCGGGGGGAACGGTTTCTGCGATCACCAGAGGCTGACCATCTTTCACGGCGCTTGGAATACTGTAAACAAGATCAAGTGCTTCAGGAAGATCGTTACTGAAGGCCACGTTCAGCCTACCCTGCCTGATATCGGCCAGCACCAGCTGCATGCCTCCGCCAACATCAAAAACAAGCTCACTGGGTGCAAAAAAAGTCAGCTGCTGCCCCGGCGCCAGCGAGCCACTGATGGGAGCAATCATTTTTTCACTGATGACCGTATCGGGCAAACTTAACAGCGAATCAAGCGCCAGAGATGCCACCTGCCGGTTAATGCGGAAATGCAGTAAACCTGAACTGTCGGCAGTGAGCAGACTATCGGCCACAAAATTGCTGATGCTGAGAGTGCTTTGGGCTACCGGAAAAACCAGGTCCACATTCCAGTTGGTGCCGGCAGGTTTGCGGCAACCGCCGCTTCCCAGTATCAGCAGCCAGACAAGGAGAATTCCACAAACACGCATAGTCGCAAATATAGTGTTTTGGAGGAGCCCTGTATTTAACCACATAGAAAGATAGAAAACATAGAAATTCACATAGTTTTTTAGCTCTTTTCTCGATCAAAGGAGAGTTGTTAGCTAAGCTCTTTGATGTCCTCTGCGAGCAGCCCTGCTACACGTACCGAAGCGAAATGCTTTCAGAGAATAAAAAGGCATTTCTGCTTTGGTATGTGTTCCTCTGTGAGCAGTTCTTCTATGTGTTCCTCTGTGTTAGACTTTTTAATCTTTTTTCTCCCCTCTCCCCTTAATTTTTCATTAACTTCGCTCTGGTTATGCACAGTAAAACAGGCACGCGTTTTTTCCTTTCCTGGATTATCTCATCCGTTGTGATGTTCAGCCTCTTTTACATCTGGCACGGCCTCTTCCTCAACGACTTTAAGCGCATACAGTTCCCCCTCAGCTGGTTTGTAACCTTCGCGGCAATTACCTACCTCATTTTTGGCGCCGGCATGTATTTCCTTTTCGAATCCAGTATTATGCGCAGGGTAAGGAATGTTTTTGTACGCGGACTTATCTGCGGCATCATTGCCGGTTTTTCTCTTTTTATGATCGCCACAATCGTAAATATCTCCCTTACCAGCCACCTAAGCATGAAACATCTGCTCATGGACTGTGTATGGCAGATCACCGAACAGCTTGTGGGTGCCATGGTAGTGGTAGTGATAAAATTGGCCGTTCATGAGCCGCAATTTGAAAATGCCTGAGCCGCAGACTTAATACAAACCCCATGCGCCATTTTTTTTCCTACTTTATCTCAAAACAATTTCTCATTAACCTGCTGATCATCCTGGCAGTGATTGCCCTGCTCTTTTTCGCCAGTATTAAATGGCTGGCCTCGTACACCAACCACGGCGAATACGTGGTAGTACCCGATCTTACCGGAAAACGCACCTTTCAGCTGAATGCTGAAGTTGAAGGCAAAGACGTGAGTTATGAGATCATCGACAGCATTTACGACCCCGCACAAAAACCCGGCATGGTTTTGCGGCAGGACCCCGAACCGGCCACCAGAGTTAAACACAATAGAACGGTATATCTTTACGTTACTACACTTGTGCCGCCCCAGATAGATATGCCTGCCCTGATCGACAGAAGCGAACGCCAGGCAAAGCTGATCGTTGAAACCTATGGCCTTAAACTGGGGAAAGTAACCCTTAAAGAAGCTGACTGTGAGGGTTGCGTGCTTGGACAGGAAATAAAAGGTGAGGAGATTGAACCTGGTACAAAAGTAAAAAAAGGCACTGTGGTTGACCTTGTGGTGGGCACCAAGCACCGTTACCTGCTTGAAAAAGCCGAAGGTGCAGAAGAAAACGAATAGAAAGATGTTAAGGAGAATTTTACCACTGATAATTGTTTCCATTTTTGTTGTAAAGGCCGTTGCACAGGAGGCGCTTAAACCCTTGAGCGGTAACCTTAACCTTATCTACAAAACTGAGCACCACACTTCAATAAAAAACCCTCCTCATCACCAGGCCCGTAAAAAAGCGCAGTCACTCACCCTGCCCTTTAAAGATGATTTTTCATACGCCACTGAAACCAACTATGCCTCTCCCGTTTTGTGGGAAGAAGATTCTATGGTCTATGTAAATACCGGCTTTGGTATAAACCCTCCAAGTATTGGCGTAGCTACCTTCGACGGACTGAATAAACACGGTTATCCATACACACCCAACGGGCTGAACATGACTGCGAGTTTGTCGGCCGATACACTTACCTCACGGCCAATCAATCTGCAACTGTACAATGGCGCAACATTACAGCCTGGCGATAGCGTGGCCCTGGTTTTTTATTATCAGGCCCGTGGTTATGGCGACAGTCCTCAGGTGGGCGATTCGCTCATTGTTGATCTTTATGATGCTACGGCCGATACCTGGGAGTTACGGGTGTGGTTTCTGCGCGGCAACACCAATTCTAACCAGAACGATACACTTTTCAGAAAAGCTTTTGTGAGAATAAATGATCAGCGTTTTTTTCACGAGAACTTCAGATTTCGTATCAGGAACAGGGCTACCACCACCGGAAATTTTGATCACTGGCATGTAGACTACCTTTTTATTGACCGGAATCTGAATATTAACGATGCAGAAGTGTACAACGACGTCACCTTTGCTTATGTACCCACCTCGCTGCTGAATAATTATTCAGCCATGCCTTACAAACAGTACACCACAAATGAAATGGCCGATAGAATGCAGGTAAAACTGCGTAATAACGGCGCCACGGGCTCTCTTATATACAAGCACGATGTTTTAGATCCGCAGAACCAGGTGGTGGCTACTTATCTGGGAAATGAAGGGAATCTTCCTCCCTACACAGCTGCTGGATATAGCTCTCATCAACCGCATAGTAATTTCGAAATTCCTTACGACCTGCCGGTGCCTGCAACCGACAGTATTGATTTCAGGGTAAGACATGTGATCTATCGCTCACTGGGAGCGCCCGACAACGACTTTTTTAAAGGAAACGATACCATCTGGCAGGAACAGCGTTTCAGGAACTATTATGCTTTTGATGACGGAAGCGCAGAGGCAGGCTATTATGTAAATGGCCCCGGCGCGCGTATGGCGCAGCAGATCAGGTTAAATCAGCCTGATACCCTCCGGGCTATGCGGATCTATTTTGACGCGGTAAAACCCCTCGCCACCTCTGAGTCTATTGGTTTCAGAATTCTGGTCTGGCAGGCAGGCTCGACCGGACCCACCGTTGAACAGCACAGTTTTTCTACAGTATACAATCAGCGTTTTCACAACAGCGGCAACCGCGAGATCCCCGAGTATGAGCTGGCCACCCCGGTAAGGCTGGAAGCCGGAACCTATTTTATAGGCATTCAGCAGCAGGCCGAACCAGTGGTAGTGGGTTTCGACAGAAATTACGATACACGACAGAGTCTTTACTACAATTATGGAGGAGGCTGGATCCCAAGTAATTTAAAAGGTTCATTGATGATGCGTCCCGTTTTTGGCCGAAAACCACCCGCTCCTGTTGGTTTGGTGGAAGAAGGCTCAGTGAGGTGGCAGACAACAATTTATCCTAACCCTGCCGGTAACGAAGTTTTTATTGATCCCGGCAATGAAGAAAGTTTTGAGTACACCCTACTAAATACGCTTGGCGAAAAATTGCTGAGTGGTGAAGGTTCTGGCCGCACAAAACTTGAGACGGCAGATCTTAACGAAGGAATTTATTTAGTGGTTCTGAAAAGTCGCAGCGGTTTAGTTGCTTCCCGCAGGCTTGTTATCAGGCGTTAATTCTGATGCTGGATGAGAACGAACTTCCCGATGAAGCGGGTCAGGACGATGAACAACCGCTTTACGAACGTCACCAGATAAAGGTCGACAAGGGGCAGGCACAATTACGGATAGACAAATACCTGATGGCGCGGCTTGCCAATGCTTCGCGCACCCGTATTCAGGCTGCCTGCGAGGCCGGTTTTGTTTTTGTGAACGGCAAACCCGCCAAATCAAATTACAAGATCAAACCTTTTGATGAGATCAGTCTGATGATGGCAACACCTCCCCGCGTACTGGAGGTGGTTGCAGAAGACATTCCCTTTGACATAGTTTATGAGGATGATTCGCTGGTAATTGTAAATAAAAAAGCCGGCATGGTAGTTCATCCCGCTTACGGAAATTACACAGGCACACTGGTTAACGCGCTGGCCTACCATTTTAAGAACCTTCCAAAACGCCGCAGCAAGTTAAACAACGATCAGTACCTCGAAAGGCCGGGTCTGGTACATAGAATAGACAAAAACACCTCCGGCATACTTGTCATTGCAAAAACTGAACTTGCCATGATGCGGCTGGCAAAAGATTTTTTTGACCGCACCATGGACAGGCGTTATCTCGCCATCTGCTGGGGCGATCTCAAAGAAGATAACGGAACAATCACCGGCAATGTAGGTCGTGATCCACGCAACAGAAAAGTGATGACCGTTTTTCCCCCCGAAAGTGAAGAGGGAAAACACGCGGTAACCCATTACAAGGTGCTTGAACGTTTTGGATATGTTACGCTGATAGAGTGTAAACTCGAAACCGGACGAACACATCAGATCAGGGTTCACTTTAAAAGTATTGGCCATCCCCTTTTTAACGATGCCGAATACGGCGGCGACCAGGTTTTAAAAGGGCTGAACACCACCAAGTACCGGCAGTTCATCAAAAATTGTTTTGAATTACTTCCGCGTCAGGCACTCCACGCCAAAACCCTGGGCATTAAACATCCCCACACTGGTGAACAATTATTTTTCGACAGTCCAATCCCCGATGACATGCAGGCCGTGATCGAAAAGTGGCGGGTTTTTGCGAAGCAGAAACCAGCATGATGTGATAGGGCTGAAAGGCTTTGCGGGGAATATCGTCCCCTCCGCTGTTTCTAAAAGTAATAATGTAATAAGGTCGAAAACCTTGGGGACTTATAGGTTACGGAGGTAATAAGGGGCCGTCACTCCGGGCGCAGACCCGGAGTCTAGGCTCACGAACAAAGACCGATCTTCATAATCCGAATAGAATTTAGTTTCGTCCGCAGGCCCTGTGACGAAAACTACGTGAGGGCAGGATATTATTAACGAATCTCCTCTTCGCACTCGTGCCGGCACCTGGAGCATTTGGTTCATAAAAAGCGCTCGCTCTAGATTCCGGCTCGGGGCCGGAATGACGGATCTATACTGGGGCCGTCACTCCGGGCGCAGACCCGGAGTCTAGGCTCACGAACAAAAACCGATCTTCATAATCCGTCTGTTAGATTCCGGCTGAGGGCCGGAATGACAGATCGGGTTGCAGGCCGGCACGATAGAATACATAAGGCCGTCATATAGCAACTCGTGACGGTGTCTGGACAGCTCACAGTTATTCTGTAACCGTAGTTAAAATCCGGATTAACGCCTTGATTTTATTTCGACTTTTCAGAGCTGAATGCCGTTCCGCGAGATAGAGATTGGCTTTGTATACGCAAGCCCTGTCACGATAGCTATCGTGAGGGCGTCATATAGCAACCCGGGACGCAGTCCCGGTTAACATGCCTATACGTTCTAAGCCCTGAAGGGGCGCAATAAAAGCTCAGGCCTTACCTGGCTGTGTGCCTGCAGAAAACTACCGCACAATAAATATACGTTTTCTCGCCGCACTGCCTTCGTTACTCCTCAGCTCCAGAAAATACAATCCCTCTTCCAGGTCTCTCACATCCAGCACAGCCGTTC
>JAEZDS010000101.1 GCA_023433205.1 Bacteroidota bacterium | reverse complement strand
GTTATTTACCGTGCATACAACGATCGCCAGGGAGTAACCAGCGCATTCAATTTTAATTTGCTCAGAAGGATAAACAGGGAGCTTGGCGCAGATTTCGATCCTGAGAATTTTATGCATTATCCAACATACGACCCGGTTAACGGGGCAATGAAAAGTTACCTGATCTCCAAAAAAGTACAGCACGTAAAATTGCAGAAGTCCGGAACCACCATATTTTTTGACAACTGGGAACCAATTTTTATGGAGGTGTCGAACAAGTACAGTTTAGGTGAGATAACATTGATGGCAAAGGAAGGTCACTTTGATCTGCAGGAACTGTATTACGACAAAAAGGGTTATTACGTGAATGTTCTATTATCAAAATCCTGAATATTATGGCACAGCAAAGCGCCCTCAGCACTACAGGCACCAAAACAGCTAACAAGCTGGCAGAGCAGTTCAGAAAGGTAAGGGCCCGCACCGAAGCTCTCTGCAAACCACTCGCAACTGAGGATTATGTGGTGCAGCCCATTGTTGATGTAAGTCCTCCCAAATGGCACCTGGGCCACAGCACCTGGTTCTTTGAGACCTTTCTGCTGAAACCTCTGCTTGAAAGCTACAGGGAATTTAACAAAGACTTCAACTTCGTATTTAACAGCTACTATGAAACAATTGGAGCAAGGGTAATACGAACCGACCGCGGCAACCTCAGCCGCCCAACGGTAAGCGAAGTTTATGAATACCGTGAATACGTGAACCGGCACATGGAAACACTGCTTCAGCATGACATCAGTGACTTCAGCGATGTGCTGTGGCTGGGAATAAACCACGAACAACAGCACCAGGAATTACTGCTGACCGACATCAAATACATACTCGGACACAACCCCTTATTTCCGGCGTACGCTGAACAGGAGCTGGAATTAGTGGAAACAGACTACACCAAAGGCTTTATATCCATCCCTGAAGGTATTTATCAGATCGGGTACAAGGGTTCAGATTATTGTTACGACAATGAACTAAATGCCCATAAGGTCTTTCTGCAGAATTTTGAGATCAGTGGCGCACCGGTAACCAATGGAGAATATCTTGACTTTATCAGTAACGGCGGATACAGGGATTTCAGGCACTGGCACGCCGAGGCCTGGGACTGGGTAAATCAGCACAAGATCAGCGCCCCGCTTTACTGGCATTACATTGATGACCACTGGTTCAATTATACGCTTAAGGGTCTTGCGCCCGTTGACTGGGAACAACCGCTCTGCCATATCAGTTATTATGAAGCCTGCGCCTTTGCCTCTTGGAAGGGCATGAGGCTGCCAACAGAATTTGAGTGGGAGGCGGCATGTAAAAAATTCAGATACGGCGACCGCTGGGAATGGACTGAAAGCGCCTACCTGCCCTACCCCGGCTACAACAAAGCGCCGGGAGCAATTGGCGAGTACAACGGAAAATTTATGGTGAATCAGATGGTATTGCGCGGCGGATCGGTGGCAACGCCTCCTGAACATTTCAGACCATCCTACAGGAATTTCTTCCAGCCTTACCTGCGCTGGCAATATTCAGGCATAAGACTTTGTAAAAAACATTCAATGCCTTAATGCCGCATCATATTGTAGAAATATTTCTATTTCCTCTGGGAAAATCCCGGGTAAAAGCAGGCATCCATATTGAACAGTATAACAAGCACTTAAATCTTAAACTATGAAAAACAACCACATTTCTTCTGACCTGAAAGAACTTTTAAGCGTAAAGGACGAACTCTGCGTATCGCTGATAATACCACTTAACGAGATCCCCACCATGAGGAGACTCGACAAAATTGCGATAGACCATGCCATAACCAAACTCAAAAAGGTTCTGGAACAGAGTCACGAAGCGAGCGTTGTAGCTGAATTTATTGAAAAATTCAGAAAACTTGAAGGAGATCTTCAGGGAATCACCGGTGCCAAAGGTATAGGTATCTTTGCGTCTTCCTCTGTCTTTAAGCTACTCACATTTCCGTTTGAGGTGCAGGAGAAGGTTTATACCGGCGCTACCTTTGAGATAAGAGATGTGCTGTACCGCGACATGTATAACATGCCCTACCTGGTTCTGTCTTCTACCCTTGAGAAAACAAGGCTCTTCAGGGGAGCTGGCGGGTCGCTTACCGAAGTGGAAGATGACAACTTCCCCGCAGTGCTGAGTGAGCCGGAAGAGGCCATTCCTGAATACACAGAAGGAACCAGAAACCTTTCCGCTACAACAAAACGCGAAATGACATTAACCATGGAAAGTCCGCAGGCCTTTCTTAATGCGGTCGACAAAAAACTCGCCTTATATTTTCAAAATCATGAGCCTCTGTTTATCGCAGGTGTTCAGAAAGAGCTGGCGGCATTTGAAAGCGCCACAACACACGGTAACCGTATTAAAGGAAAGATCCAGGGCAGTTACAACGGCTACAACCATGCAGAGCTTGAAAACAAATCATGGCAATGTTTCAGGGAATATCAGCTAAGTGAAGAAGACAAATTAATTGCTTCGCTTAGTGAACTATTTGGAAGAGAGCTTGTTTCAATTGGTCTGCCAGATGTTTGGAGAAATGCCAAACTGGGCAAAGGCAACATTCTTGTGGTAGAAAAAGATCTTGCTCAGCCCGCTTTTGTAACCGGTGATGGTTTTCAGCTTTGGATGAGCAAACCGGCAGAAAAACACGAAGTTCTGAGTGACGCAATTGACGACCTGATTGAAACCGTTGTAGCCATGGATGGCCGGGTACAATTTGTGGAAAACGGCAAGCTTGCGGAATTTAACGGCGTGGCAATGATCCACCGTTACTGAATACTTTAAATTGCAAAAAAAAGGGACTTACCGTCCCTTTTTTTTTTTACAAAGCTATTATACGGTCTCTGCTTCTTCTGTCAATGCTTCCATATCAACAAACTTCATCACCTTTCCGAGCGCTGCCTTTGCATCGTCGATGGAGTTAATTCCGTATTCTTTTGCGGCCAGGTAAAGTGCTACAATACCCACAGCCAGATAAACCTGCTTTAACATAGTATTTCGTTTTTAAGTTTTGTTCTGGTAAAGATAAATGGCCCTTTCTCCGTTAGCTGATGTTTTTCGACAGGCTGCTGACTTCCATCGCTGAAAGTGCTCATTGGTAGCCCCAGTTTTACCCAAACAAAACCCTGAAAGATGTTATGGCTCACACAGAGGCAAATCCACTCACCGCGGGCATTACCACGGTAGTAACATCTTTCAGGGCAGCTTACTTTTGCGGGCGATGAAGCTACGCGTTGGTAAGTTCCTTGAGGTCTAACATCTTCAGATAAGGAGACATTAATTTTTTAACATCGTCAAGCGAGGTAACACCGTACTCTTTGGCGGCGGCGTAAAGCGCTATTACGCCTACAGCCAGCAGGATTTCTTTTTTCATCTTCATGGTTTTAAATTGTTTTTAGCCTTTTGTCTCAAAAAACGGGGCCAGCTACCTTCACCCTGTACCAGCCTGCAAATACGGCTCTTTTGTGTCCTTACCTAAGCCCTGAAGTAGAATATTTTCCGCAACAAAATGCAGATGGGACATATTCTGGTGCCTGAACAAGCGTGGTGGTATAAGTTTTGGAGACTACTAACATTCAGTATGAAGCAGGGTCCAATAATAGTAATTGACGATGATCCGGAAGATCAGCAGCTCCTGGCCAATGCCATAGCAAGTTTTGGAAAAAAAAACCAGATCATGACATTCAGAGACGGAGCAGAAGCCCTCGAATTCCTTCAGCAAACCCGAGAAAATCCCTTCCTGATCTTCTGCGACGTAAAGATGCCTCGCATGTCGGGCCTCGAACTCAGAGAGAAAATCGGCAACAACGAAACACTGCGCAGAAAGTCTATCCCTTTTGTTTTCGTTACAGGCTCTTCAGACAGTGAAGATGTTATTGAAGCATACAAGATGGCTGTGCAGGGCTTTTTTGTTAAACCCAACACCATTAGCGAATGGGAGGCCCGGGTGAAAGGTATCATTAACTACTGGGAGGATTGTATCCACCCAAATAACCTTACAAATCCCAGGGATAACCCATAAAGCGCCGGGTGCTGTACAGCGAGGAACAAAGTCTGGCACTTACTTTGACGAAGCACTGAACAAAAACAAACAATATGTCTGAAAACAACGGTTCTGACCTGTCACGCGATCGCGCGCATGTCGATTTATCAAGCAAAGAGGAGATTGATTACTGGCAGTACAAGCTAAACTGCAGCGAAGCGGAGTTAAGAGACGCAGTGGAATCGGTAGGAACGTCGGTTCATCGCGTAGGGGAATACCTGAACATTCTGAAAGGCGATACCCAGGGAAGTACTAACTGAGAGGTTTCCCCACGAGTAAAAAGTGTAGAAATATTTACCTCTTGCGGTTCTGCGAAGGCTGCTATTTAATCTGTTGAAGCAGGCACATTTTTTGAATTTTCTTTTCAGGGCCGAATACAGCGCCCGTTAGCCTCCCGAGTATGAAGATCAGTGATCTGTTAGTGATGAAAGGACCCAGTATCTGGTCAGCAAAACAACACAAATTAATAATTATTAAAGTTGAAAACACATCGCCTGGCGAGGATGCTCCCTTAAAGATCAATGAGCTCCACCCTTCGCTGGCGGATCTTCTGCACGCGGCACATACCCATCACTGCGAACAATGCAGGAAAACAACAACTTTGTCGCTGAAAGATCAAACAATCACGGCGGCTCATTTACTTCAGCATATCGCCATCGAGGTCCAGCAACAAGCCGGACTCGCAGTAAAGTTCGGCAACACCCGTGAAGGCAAAAACGCCCAAACGCATTTTGTGTTGATTGAATACCAGTATGAAAAAGCAGGGATCAAAGCCGCCCGCGCAGCGGCTGAACTGCTGCAATCAAATCTCACAGGGGCAGAATTCGACAGCAGAACGATCGTCAATGAAATAAAAACAATTGCAGCCCGGGAAAGTGCAGGCCCCAGCACGCGCGCAATCATGGAGGAGGCACGTATAAGGCATATCCCCTGCCGGCGCATGGGAAACAGTTCGTTGCTGTTGCTGGGGCAAGGACAAAAACAGCGGAAAATGAGAGCTACGGTAGCGGGTTCCACATTTGGTATCGGTATGGAAATTGCCCGCGACAAGCAAGAGACCAAAGACCTGCTCGCTGCCTCTTATATTCCTGTGCCAAAAGGAGTGCTCCTTTATGCCGAAGACGAGATAGAACAGGCGCTTCAAACCCTTCCTTTCCCGTTGGTAATAAAACCTCTGAACGGTAACCATGGGCGTGGAATTACATCAAACCTGAATGATCTTGCAGAAACAAGGCTGGCCTTCAGAAATGCTTCAAAAATTTCTTTGCCCGTAATAATGGAGGAACATATTAAGGGAGAAGATTATCGCCTGGTGCTCGTCAACTATAAATTAGTGGCGGCTGCAAAAAGAAGTTCCGCGAGGGTTACAGGAGATGGCAAAAGCACCGTTCAGGAGCTGATCGATAAAGTTAACAGTGATCCGGCACGCGGCAGCGGACACGACAACTACCTCACCAGCATAACATTAGATGAACAAGCACAGAGTATCCTTGCTGAAAAAGACAAGACACCCCAGGACATCCTTGCAAAAGATGAAGTGCTGATCTTAAAACACACCGCCAACATCAGCACCGGCGGAACTGCAGAAGATGTAACAGATGAAGTGCACGCTTTTAATGTATTGCTGGCTGAAAGAATATCCCGTATCGTTGGTCTTGATATCTGCGGAATTGATATTCTCGCAACTGACATCAGCAAACCACTTACAGGGAGCAATGGCGCCGTAATTGAAGTGAATGCCGGTCCCGGCTTGCGCATGCACCTGGAGCCGTCGAAAGGCCTGGCCAGGAACATCGCCAAACCTATAATTGAGATGCTGTTTCCGGCTAAAGAAGATGGCAGGATTCCACTGGTTGCTGTAACCGGCACAAATGGCAAGACTACCACAACCAGGCTCACCGCTTTTATTGCGCAGCATGCCGGAAAACATTCAGTGGGCTACACCACTACAGATGGCATCTATTTAAATGGCGTTAACATTCATCAGGGCGATTGTACCGGCCCCCGCAGCACAGAATTACTTCTGAGCGAGCCCATGGTTGATTTCGCAGTGCTGGAATGCGCAAGAGGGGGGATCTTACGTTCAGGACTCGCCTTTGACGAGTGCGACATTAGTATTGTTACCAACGTAAGTGCCGATCATCTGGGGCTTAAAGGCATTGATACACTTGAAGAAATGGCAGGTGTGAAAGCGGTGGTACCAAAATCAACGCGGGCCGGCGGATATGCAATATTAAACGCAGATGATGATCTGGTGTACGCCATGAAAGACGCTCTCAGCTGCAACATCGCACTTTTCAGCATGTACCCAGATAATGAACGCATCACCAGCCATTGCGCAAATGGTGGTATGGCCGCGGTTGCAGAGGATGGCTACATTACTGTATTGCAAGGCAAATGGAAAACCAGAGTGGAAAAGATCACAGCCATACCTCTAACCCTTGATGGGCGGGCAGAAAGCATGGTAAAAAACGTAATGCCTGCCGTGCTTGTAGCCACCATTAGGAACTTCGACCTTCAGGCAATAAAAAAAGCGCTGGTGATGTTTGTGCCCTCGCCTGAACAAACGCCTGGCCGCATGAACATTTTTGATTTTGGTGAAAAAAAATTAATGGTTGATTATGCACACAATCTCGACGGCATGAAAGAGCTGAAAAAGTTCCTTGAAAGAACTCCGGCATCACTTAAAGTTGGCATCATAGGGATTGCCGGCGACCGCAGAGATGAAGACATTTTTAGTTTCGGAAAAATGAGCGCGGGGATGTTTGACGAGATCATAATCAGGCACGATGAGGACATGCGGGGCAGATCAAAAGAAGAAATGACAGCTTTGCTGAACAAAGGAATAAGGGAAATAAGGCCCGAAATGCGCGTGCAGGTTATCAGTGAGGAGATAGCCGCAATCAGTCACGCGCTCAATGAGGCCCCTCCGGAAGCCTTTATTACCGTGTGTACCGAAAAGGTTACCGATACCCTTAATTTTGTGCTCAGGGAGCATGACAGGAACCAAAAGATCTTTTCAAAAAATTAACCCTTGTCCGTAATCAAACCGCGCGTTTGCACCTTCAATACACTCGTTTTTATTATTTTTAACGTTAACCTTTTCACAGTTTCAAAAAGGTCTTTATGCTCAGGAGTCAGTCGCCCCCAGAGCGCTTCATTTATCTTTTCGCGCAGAAGGGCTATCTCCCGGAGATCAGCCGCTTTCTCTGAATCTGTAAGGCCCGGCAGTTCTCTGGTCAGGCTTAGTATTTTTACCAAAGCGTACTTACCCCCTTCACGGTGCTCGTAATTCAGATCTTTTATTTCTTCTGTCTGGAAAAAAAGGCCGGAAGTTTTTTTTGACATAAAGTAAAATTACTACCATTTATAGCATTTTCTTGCTATAAAAAATAGCAATATTTGTAGAGCCTTTTCCACAAAAAACAATTAAAAAACAGAAAAAAGTCAGTTCCGGAGAGCGCTTTTCTGTTAAGTGTTGAATAAAATAACCATTATGAAAAAACGGGCAGCGAAAAGGTGAATTTCGAGCCTTTGTCAAGTGGCACGTAGTTCAGGTCCGCGCCAATCAGGTCAGCGAGCTGCCGGGAAAGAAAAAGACCCAGCCCTGTGGAGGGTTCTCCCTGTAAGCCGCACTTTCCCTGCACACGCTGGGTGAACAAAAAGGGTTTTAGTTCTTCCTCAACGCCCACTCCATCATCTGCTACTGCTATCTTTAAGGCATCTTCTTCCCTTTGAACTTCAATTTCTACCAAACCGTCCTCAGCGGTATATTTTACGGCGTTAGAAAGTATGTTGTGGATGATCTGACAGAATTTTACAGGGTCAGATTCAACATAACTGTCCTTTAGAGATGTATGCAGTTTGAATTTTTTAGACTTATTCATTGCTGAAAGCAGGTCGAGGATGATCCTGGTTTTTTCAAGGGCGTCAAACCTGCTTTTGTTTACCATAACCCCAACCGACTCGGTATGCTCACCAATTAAAAACTGCTGGATTATGCCGATGCAGTGACTGGTGGTGTCTTTCATCATCGCCAGAAGCGCCTCGTTTTCCTTTTCCCCCGCCTTATTCTTCATCAAAGCCAATACGTCACGCGAGAGATAGAGCGGGCCGCTGAGGTTATGAAGCAGCATATCAAGCAAAGTGTCTTTTTGCGCTGAGATCTTCACCACATAATCTTCATGGTTTCGGAGCGCTGTAATATCCTTGGCAAAAACCGCGAAGGAATAACTTTCCTCCAGCCACAACACATCCAGGCTCAGGTGTCTCCAGGTTTGGTTACCGGCAGTCACTCTTAATTCCGATGGGGCCATACAACCAATACTTAACAGCTCGCGATAACGATGGTCTGCGTAATCAAGATCCTCGGGATGCACGATCTTCAACAAGTCATCACCGGCAATCTGCTCTGCGGGAACAGACAATCCCAGCATTTTGAGCAGGAAATTATTCATGTACACGAACTTCCGGCTGTTCAGATCATATATGGCTACTCCGTCGGGGCTTATCTCGCCGAACTTCACCACAAAGTTATGTTCGGCGCGGTTAAGCATATTTATTCAATGAACAGCTTGTTGATGTAGGCAAAGGCAATAAGTTCGGCCACGTTTTTGACCCCGGCCTTATCAAAAAGATGTTTGCGGTGTGTCTCCACTGTTTTTTCAGAGACCTCCAGCATCTGGGCGATCTGTTTTGTTGAATAACCCTTGGCGATTTTTTCAAGAACACTCTTTTCTGTTTTTGTGAAGATCTCGTTGGTACCTTTTAACAGCTCATCCTCCCGGTTAAGAAAGCTGGCGAGATTTTTTACTTTCTTTTTGATCTCGCTGCAAACGTATCTCTTTCCCTGGCGAACCGCATTTATGGCGTCAACAAGCTCTGTGTGACCTGACTTTTTTGATACAAAAGCCATACCACCACTGTTAAAAAACTTGTTCACACTCTCAACGTTGTCATACATGGTATGGGCAATTATTCCTATAGCAGGATGATTTGCCGATACTATGCTGCAGATCTCAAACCCGTTAAGGCTGCCGGAACCGGTATACAGCTGCAGATCAAGGATGAGGATATCGGGTTCTGACCGTGATATAAACTCATCGATATTGCTGCCGTCTACCTCACCATTTATCATCTCTATGTCGGAGTAGCGCGATAGCAGATAACTAACTCCTTCCTTCACAATTCTATGGTCCTCGATGTACGCGACCTTCACATTGGCATTCATAATTATTTGTGTGAATATTTACTCAGGCGCTAAATCTAGTTAAATAATTAAGGGCTCTCAATCAGGGTTTTACCTTATTACTTTAATACAGATTTAAGCCTATATTCACACTCAAAATAAGGCAAGTTCTATACCTGAGATGTTAAAAGAAAAACCATTGAGAATTTTCCTGGCAGAGGATGATGAAGACGACAGAGAGTTTTTCAGACTTGCTTTAAAAAAAGTTAATAGCCTGGCTCAGCTTACGGTAGTGGCAAACGGTCGTGAAGCAAGCAGTTTTTTTAAGGAAACCTCGGTTCTGCCGCATTATGTATTTCTGGATATAAACATGCCGCTGGTAAATGGCATTGAGTGCCTCCGGGAGATCAGGCAGGTGCATCCTCCCGAGTTATTGCCTGTTATCATGTTAAGTACCACCAAAGCTCCTCACATGATCGCAAATAGTATGGAAAGTGGTGCAAATTTTTACCTGCAAAAACCCAACAGACTCGCCGAACTTGCCAATCAGCTCGAATACTGTTTTGAAAATCTCACCGAGCCATTTCCTGAACCAAGGATCGTTACTAATTCCTGATCCGGATCATTTTAGTGATTGTGCGGCATAATCGCTGCAAAATACTTCCTTTGTATTTAAAATCATGGAGAAGATCATTCACCGGGCCGGCAGCCGGGGGCACGCCAATCACGGCTGGCTGAACAGCTATCACAGCTTCAGCTTTGCTGAATATTACGATCCGGAACGGATTAATTTTGGCGCCCTGCGCGTGCTTAACGACGACACTGTAGCACCTGGCAGAGGGTTTGGCGCTCATCCTCACCAGAACATGGAGATCATCTCCATCCCGCTGCAGGGCAGTCTGCTCCACCAGGACAGCATGGGAAACAAAACCGTGATCAACACAGGCGATGTACAGATAATGAGTGCCGGAAGCGGCATTACCCACAGCGAACACAATGCCAGTGATAAGGAGCCTGTACAATTTCTGCAGATCTGGCTCTTCCCTAAGTTGCAGAACATTAAACCACGCTATGATCAGGTAAGCCTGCAGGAAAAAGACAGACTTAACAAACTGCAGCTCATCGTTTCACCCGACGGCGCCAACGGCAGTATCACCATCAACCAGCAGGCCTGGTTCTATATTTCAAAGCTTGACAAAGAAAAAGAACTTTCACTTACACTGCAGCAGCACGCTAACGGACTTTACATTTTTGTGCTGGATGGTTCAGTACAGACCGCTGAAGAAAACCTCTCCCGCAGAGATGGCATTGGCCTCACCGGCATCACCACCCTCGCCATTACCTCCACCACAGGCTGTGAGATCCTGCTTATGGAAGTTCCGATGTATAGTGGCGGCTAATGTGGTGACCATAAGCTACTCTGAAAACTTTTATTCACTCTTCCCTTTTTTGATCAAAAAATGAAAAAAACCATTACAGTCGCACTTTACCTACTTCTTGCCTCAAGTGTTTTCCCGCAGGAAACCGAGATCATGCTTACCAAAAAAGATACCAGATTGTATGGCACTCTGGCTTCTCCCCCCACAAAAGACCTGGTACCGGTGGTTCTGATCATTGCCGGTTCCGGACCTACCGACCGTAACTGCAATAACAGCCAGATGCAGACCAATGCCTTTAAGATGCTGGCCGATTCATTGCTGTCGCACAACATTGCATCGTTGAGATACGATAAAAGAGGTGTTGGCAAAAGTGAGCGGGGAGATCAAAGAGAATCCGAACTAACCATTGAACATTTTGCCGAGGATGCCCTGGCCTGGGTAAATAAACTGGCCAATGACAAACGATTTAACCAGATCATTATTTGTGGTCACAGCGAAGGTGCACTGATAGGAACACTTGTTGCACAAAAGAGTAAAAAGATAAAGGCCCTTATTTCAGTGGCAGGTGCCGGCCGCCCTCTCGATATTGTGCTGAAGGATCAGCTCTCGGGCATGGTTCCCGAAGCAAAGGAGATAATGTATGGTTTAATTGCGCAGCTGAAAAAAGGTGACACAGTAGGCAATATTCCGCCGCTGCTTTCCGGGTTGTTTCGCCCCTCTGTTCAGCCTTTTCTTATTTCCCTTTTTTCATACGATCCAGCTGCTGAACTTGCAAAACTAAAAATGCCGATACTGGTAATTAATGGCGATACCGACTTCCAGGTAAAAACAGAAGACGCTGAAATTCTGGCAAAGGCGAACCCCCGGGCCAGCCTGAAGATCATAAAAAATATGAACCACGTTTTAAAATATTGTGACTATCCTGAAAAGAGCCGGCAGATAAAAGAAGCCTACGATGCCCCACACCTGCCACTTAACGCTGATTTTGTGAAGGAAGTCGCTCACTTTATAGAAACACTGAAATAGGCCATGCCCGGTTTTTTGCAGTGCAGATAATAATCTTTATCTTTCGTCTTCCGCCCGGGCACTATGTCAGCTTACCCCATGCTTCAAAACAGATCTCCGCGAATTATTGCGTCGTTTGTATTCACCATAGTGCTGTTGTGGGCATTGAACGTTTCCGCACAGCTTGACTCAGCCAGACTGACACCAAAGTCTATCAAAGTTCTCACAGACAGTCTGGCCAAACAGCTCAACAGGTATTATATTGACAGGGATGCAGCTGTAAAGATGGGCGAGGCAGTCAGAAAAAACTTCAAAGCCGGCAAATACAACGCGGTTCATGACGCCCATGTGCTTGCAGGCATACTGACCCGCGACCTGCGTTCAGTACACAATGATGAGCATCTGCATGTTCAGTATTACCCGGCTGTTGCACGCGAACTTTCGGGCGACATTGAAGATGTACCGGCAATGGTTGCAGCCAAGCTGCAGATGGAGCAGGAGCAGAATTTTGGTTTCAGAAAAGTGGAGATCCTGGATGGAAACCTCGGATATATTGAGATCAGCAAATTCTCGCGGCTGAATAAATATTCCAGAGCTACTGCTGACGCAGCTTTTCAGTTGCTTAAAAACAGTAAGGCAATAATCATTGACCTGAGATACGGCCTGGGAGGTTCTCCCGAAATGATGACCTACATCCTCAGCCGTTTTTACAGAGAAAGGCTGCACGTCAGCGATATTTACATCCGCAGCGAAAACACAACGCTTGCCTATTATACCAGTCCTGATTCTTCACACAGGCCTTTTAACCAGATGCCCCTGTATGTGCTTACCAGCTACAAAACATTCAGTGCCGCTGAGGCGCTGGTTTACACTCTTCAGCAAACAGGCAGGGCAATAATTGTTGGTGAAAAAACCAGGGGCGGCGCGCACACGGTAACCTTTCGTAATCTGAGCGGTGGTTTTGTCTGCGACATGCCTTTTGGTGTAGCGCGTGACCCAAAATCGGGAAAGAACTGGGAAGGAAAAGGAATTACCCCCGACGTTATCTCACCAAACGAAAACGCACTTAAAACGGCGGCATTGCATTACCTTGAACAGGCGATCGAAAAGGAGACTGATCAGGTTATAGTAAGCAAACTAAGATGGCAGCAGGCATTATATACCGATGCCCCGGCTTCGCTTCAGGACAGTGCAGCGCTAAGACAGTTTACAGGCACCTTTGGTTCGGGCTGTATAACGGTGGAAAAAGGCTGCCTTTATTACCAGAAAACCGGAATGGCCAAATTACCACTTCAGGCCCTTAGTCCGGCTTTGCTTCGTATAAAGAGCAATAATCAGTTCATCATTGAAGTGCTCCGCGACAGTTCAGGCGAAGTGTCAGCAATATCCACACATTACGATGATGGCCGCAGCGAATATGCTCGGCGCATCCGTTAATAAACAAGCCGCAATCCGTATAGTAGAAGAATTTCTACAGTAAGATCAGTCCTGTAAAAGGGTGCTGATGCAGGTTGGGCTGAGAATGCGGGGTTCCGGCCCATCGCTGAAGTGGGTCACTGTAATTTCCGCAGGTATCAAAATTGTTGGTAAGTCCGTAAC
>JAEZDS010000080.1 GCA_023433205.1 Bacteroidota bacterium | reverse complement strand
GGGTAACTGTAATGGTTGATTACGGCAGCGAAGTGCTGGGCACCCAGCATGCCAGCATGTACCACCTGGGAGAATTCAAAAAAGAGATCGCTGCCTGCCGCACCTTTGTTTTTCTTCGTGAACTGGAGGCACTGTTACAGAACAATCTGATTAAAGGAGGCGACCTCGACAACGCCATCGTTTTAGTTGACAGCGAATTGCCTAAGGAAAAACTTGATTACTTACGTAAGGTATTCGACAAACCAAATGTTGAAGTAAAAGGCAAGGGCGTATTAAATAATACCAAGCTGCATTTTTATAATGAGCCTGCCCGCCATAAACTTCTTGATATTGTGGGTGATCTTGCCCTGGTGGGAAAACCCATGAAGATCCATGTGCTTGCTGCCCGTCCGGGACACGCCGGTAATGTTGAGTTTGCGAAAAAACTGAAAGCACTTGCCAAAAAACAAAAAGCTGAAAAAGATTATCCAAAGGTTGATCTTAATCAGCCGCCATTGCTGAACATTAACGACATCATGAAGATCCTTCCTCACAGGCAGCCAATGCTGCTGGTGGATAAGATCATGGAACTTTCCAAAGAACATGTGATAGGCGTAAAAAATGTAACGCTCAACGAAGAGTTTTTTAAAGGGCACTTTCCAGGCGAACCTGTTATGCCGGGTGTGTTGCTGATTGAAGCCATGGCACAGTGCGGAGGAGTGCTTGTTTTAAAAACAGTGCCCGATCCTGAGAACTATCTCACCTATTTTATGAAGATTGATGGTGTGAAGTTCAAACAAAAGGTTGTTCCCGGCGATACCGTTATTTTTAGCCTTAACCTGCTCACTCCTATCCGCCGCGGCATCTGCCACATGAAAGGTGTGGCTTACGTCAACAATAAACCGGTGATGGAAGCCGAAATGATGGCCCAGATCGTAAAGGTAAAGAGCAGTGAAGTAACATCATCTGTTGCCCAGCTGGCTTAAACTGATGATTTCACCCTTAGCAAATGTTAGTCCGCGTGCCCGCATAGGCAAAAACGTGACTATTGAAGCCTTTGCCACCGTTTACGAAGACGTGGAGATCGGCGACGACTGTTTTATTCATCCAAATGCGGTAATTTACCCCGATACTTTTATTGGCTCAGGCTGTAAAATTTTTCCTGGTGCTATTATAGGTGTGATCAATCAGGACCTAAAATACAAGGGCGAAAAATCAACCACTGTTATAGGAAACAATACAACCATACGCGAATTTTCCACCATTCACAAGGGTACTGCAGACCGTATGACCACCAAGATCGGCAACAACTGTCTGATCATGGCCTATACCCATCTGGGGCATGATTGTCTGGTAGGCAACAATGTGATCATCGCCAACAGCGCAAGCCTTGCAGGACATATTACAATAAACGATCACGTGGTAATTGAGGGAGTGGTTGCCGCGCAGCAATTTGTAAACATTGGCGCGCACGCTTTTGTTGCCGGTGCTTCGCTGGTAAGGAAGAGTATACCGCCTTACATAAGGGTAGCACGCGAACCCCTGCAGTTTATTGGTGTAAATACCATCGGACTTTCACGCCGTGGTTTTGACAAGGACACCATCAAACAGATAGAAGATATTTACCGTATTATTTTTGTGCGCGGTCACAACCTCAGCAACGCGCTGGAGATAGTGGAAAATGAAATGCCTGACACAGCCATCAGAAAAGAGATCCTCGATTTTATCAGGAGCCAGGAAGATGGTATTGTGAAAGGTATCTGATGCTGGCTCATGATTACAGTTGAGCTGGATAATACAGGTAAAAAGTTCGGCAGGGAGTGGATCTTCAGGAATCTTTCCTTAAATATTCAACCAGGCGAACGGCTGGTGATATTGGGCGGCAACGGTTCTGGCAAATCGACACTCCTGCAGATGATAGCTGGGTATGTTACCCCCAACGAAGGCAAAGTTGTTTATCAGCGCGAAAAAAAGCCGATCGAAGAGGAAGAGAGACACCGGTATTTGTCATTTGTCTCACCTTATCTGCTGTTACCGGAAGATTATACCGGACAGGAACTTACAGAGCATTTAGGCAGGTACAAACCCTGGATTCGTGAACTACAAGCGACCGACATTTTAAAGATTGCAGAACTGGCGCCTGCCAGCCACAAACTCATCAAAAACTACTCAAGTGGCATGAAACAACGCCTAAAACTTGCCCTGGCGTTTTTTGCTGATACTCCCCTGCTGTTGTTAGATGAACCGCTGTCGAATCTCGATAACAATGCAGTGCTCTGGTACCATAAAATGATAGAGGATTATAGTGCTAACCGTACTATTATTGTTTGCTCAAATGCCGTTGAATCAGAATATCGTTTTTGCAACCGATCGGTGAAAGTAACAGATTACAGGACAGGAAACTGACAGGCAGTTTTATCTTATCTCAGACTACTTTAGAAGGTACTTAACACCTATTCCCAGTCTCATCATAACTGAGCCCTGTTGCGATACTTTTTTTAAAAAAGTAAGGGAGTAGCCAGGTTCAAAGTTTACGGCAAATTGCCAGCGTTTATACGGATTAAAATTAAATTGTACCGGGATTCCCGCATAAGCGGTAAAAAACATACCCGGCGTTCTTCGTGCAATAAAACTCTGAAAATCGGTAACGGGTGGTCCGAAGTTTAAATTAGAACTACCGGATTCCTCTATTGCATTACTGACAGTCACCAAGAGTGCATCCCAGTATTTATGGTTAAAAGTAAAACCTGGAGCAACATTAAGGCCAATACTTATGTATCGTTTGCCAGGATCTGCGTGCATAAACCTTAATCCAAAAGGAAAATTCAGCTGAAATCCTCTCAAACCAGCCGAACCCTGGTAGCTCCGTTTTCTAAAGATAGAATCTCCGGCAGTAGTGGTTGGTACAGAAAAGACTGTATCAGAATAGAAAAACAGTTCCGCGAAGTTTCGCTGACAGACACTCAAGCCGGCCGTCCACCAGACTCTTTTTGCGGAAGGTAAGATTTGGCGGTAAGTAAAGGTGTAATAACCGGCATTTATGCTGCTGTAAACGCCATCGCCAAATTTTGGCTGAGTTAGTGCAGCCCACTGCGGAAGACTTTCGTCAGTCAGCAATTGCATCTGGGAAGCATCTATCTGTTTGTAAAAAAAATCTCCAAAAAGGCCAGCATCCACTTGCACCGCAGATGATAAACCCATGTCATTCTCCTCCTGAGCGTTAGCCACAGCAGTAACTAACAGCAATAAAATCACAACCCGCATATCTGCCTCAACGGAGTGCAGATCTAATTATTGTGATTCAGACCACTAAAATGGGAATAAATCCCCACTCAATCTGTCGGAGATAAACTCCGTCCCGCAGCTGACCTATTTACGGCCAGGAAAGACCGCAATTTTACCAACAAGTCACACAGGCACTATTGTGCCTTCTTAAATTGAGCGAAGCTCAATTTTCTTTGTGGCGTTTGTCATATTTATACCACAATCCTCCTATTAACTTTGTGACTTGGCGCCTTTGTGGTTTATTAAAATAAATTCCTTTAGACCGGAATTTTTTACCACGAAGGCACAATGGCACTATTGCATGATTTATTTTTTAAAACTTTGTGCCTTAGCGCCATTGTGGTTTATTAAAATAGGTCCTGACAAACGAGTTCAGCGAACGGTATAAATCCTTGAGACCGGAATTTTTTACCCCTCCCGAACCTAACCTTTCGGTACGGGCGGGCACCAAGTCACGGAGCCACAACCAAAATGTCAGGGCAACACAATCTCCTTTTCATCAACAGTTGCCACATTGAACCATCCTACAGCTTTAGTAGCCGCACCTTCGGGTGTAACAATATTGGTTCTTACGTTTTCTGGAGTTGTTGCAAATAACCCGGCGTTATTAACCTGCTGACCAACCTGTACAAAAAAGAAATAGGTCTCTCTGCTGATAGAATGTATCTGCACACGGCAACGGTCACCAGGCAAAAATCTTGCAAAGCCCAGGAAAGTAACCGGCGGGGTAAAATTGGTAGTATCTGCCCCTGCATCACTTACCGGACCATTGGTGCCATCAATTGCAAATGAGAAACCAATGTTTTCAGCGCTGAACAAAAGGGTGTCGTTGCGCAGGGTCTTTACCCAGTAATAGTCGGTAACTGCGTCAACTGTATCTTTGGCCACCAGCGAACAAAAGTAAAAAGGCTCTGAAGGCGGCGCCCCAAAACCACCGCCTCCGGTTACCAGTGTATCGTTAATGGCGCGGATCACCGCCGTCCTTTTTTTGAGAGACAGGGAAGTGTACACATCGCCGTTAACGGTTACATTCAGCTGATACTGGTGATCAAGCGCACCAAAACCCTCCGGCCCCGGTGTGTAAACGTATCTGCCTGCCCCGGACTCGTTAAAGCTATATTCGGTGCCCTCAGTAAGATCTTTTACCACCACCACTGCGCCCGAAAGCGGAGGCGCCTCAGTGGTACTGAAATAACTGTCGTTGTAACTTAATTTTATCACCTGTTCCTGTGGCAGATCGTTAATAAACGCGTCTATCACATAAAGTTTCGACCCCTCATCGAGTTTTACCTGCACCACATCTTCGCAGGAGGAAACAAAACCCGCAACGAACAAAAGCATTAAATAAACTGTGAATTTTTTCATGGCCTTAAAAATTAAAATTATAAGCAATTGCAGGAACTATACTTCCAACCATCGAAAAACGAACGGCTTCAGTCTGCAATGGTTCATCAGACTTGGTACGGAAAAATATACTGTAGGCGTTCCGGCGGTTATAGGCATTGTAAACACTAAAAACCAGACTTTGTTTAAAACGGCGATGATCGTTCTTCCTGAAATTGAAAGTAGCGCCAAGGTCTAAACGGTGATATGGGGTAATACGGAAATTATTCCGGATGTTATCGGTATTATAGGGAATATTCAGGTTCTGGATCTGCAGTCTTGAATTAGGGAATGTAGCGGGCACACCGGTGAGATAAACAAAATTGGCGCTGATGTTCCAGCGTTTATTTAAATCGTAATTAACGCTGGTATTAATAATATGCGTGCGGTCGTACCGGCTGTTGAACCAGTTGTTATTGCTGATACCTTCAACCAGACGTTCGGTTTTGCTAAGGGTATAACTCAGCCAGCCCTGCCATCTGCCGCGGTTCTTTTTCAGATAAACCTCCGTGCCATAGGCGCGGCCAAGGCCCTGCAAAAGCTGACTTTCAACCTGCTCGTTAATGAAGAGTTCGGCATTGTCGATGTAGTCGAGCTGATTCTGCAGGTATTTGTAATAGACTTCAACTGAACTTTCAAACATGTTGTCATAGAAATTTCTGAAATATCCTACACTGCCCTGGTCGGCTATCAGCGGCTTCATGTTATTACTTGCAATGGTATACACATCAAGCGGCGTGCTGGCAGCTGTGTTGCTGATGAGCTGAATGTACTGGGCCATCCGGTTATAACTTGCCTTGAAGGAACTTGTTTTTCCGAGCAGGTAACTCATGGCAAAACGCGGTTCGGGATTAATATTGGCGGAGATCACTTCTCCTCGTTTAAATTCTTCAACGCCCAGCAGCGGCAATGGTTCGTTAGGAACCGTGTCGCCGAAAGTATAAGATTTGCCCGGACCCACCATGGTGTATAAACTTACACGGAGTCCATATTCTATAGTAAGTTTTGGAGTGATCTTGGTTTCATTGCCCACGTAACCGGCGTATTCAACACCATATCGTTTGTCAGACCTGAACCTTATCTCCGCATTGTTCTCAAATCTCCCTATGGCATCATAAGGCATAAAATCGAAGAGCAACGCCTGCGCGCCAAATCGTATGGTATTTCTGCCATTAAGGTAATAACTGAAATCCTGTTTTAAGCTGTAGTTGATCACATTACTGTTCCAGTTAAAACCCTGACCATTTGGCGAAGTAAAATCCAGCAGATAATCATAGTTACTGTAAAATGCAGTGAGGTTCATAAAAAGTTTCTTATTCACCAGGTAGTTCCACCGTGCTGTAGCCGTTGCGTTGCCCCAGTTAAATCCAAAGATGTCGAAGGAAAAAACATCTCTGCCCATATAACTGCTCAAAAAAACCGTGTGTCTGTCGTTGATACGGTAGTTGACCTTTGCGGTAAGATCATAAAAATAAAAGCTGCCGTTTTTCAGCGCGTTGTCTGAAGGAAGAAATGGTTTTACCAGCGCATCAACATAACTTCTGCGAAGGGCGATGATAAAACTGGCCTTGTCTTTAATGATCGGTGCTTCAAGGCTTATCCTGCTGAAGATGGTGCCAATGCCGCCATTCACCGCCAGCCTTTTACTGTTCCCTTCTTTCATCCGTACATCCAAAATAGAAGACACTCTGCCTCCGTATTGCGAAGGAATTCCACCTTTGATAAGTTTTACATCTTTAACCGCGTCAGGATTAAAAACGGAGAAAAACCCAAACAGGTGAGATGAGTTGTACACCGGCGCTTCATCAAGCAGGATAAGGTTCTGATCAATATTCCCCCCGCGTACATTGAACCCGCTGGCGCCCTCACCCATAGTGGTGACGCCCGGCAGTAACTGTATAGAGCGGATCACATCAACCTCTCCGAGCAGCGCCGGGATCTTATTGATCTGTTTAATGTCGAGTTTTGAAACGCCCATTTCAACACTTTTTACGTTATTGTCCATGGCTTCGCCCGCAATCACCACTTCCTCCAGCTCCTGTGTTTCAGCCGCTATCTCAACATTTCTGATAATGTTCTTTTTGAGCTCAAGGGCAAGAGTGTAGGTGCCATAACCTACCAGTGAAACCGCAATTACATGAGGTCCTTCGGGCAGCGTGAGAGAATAAAAGCCATATTCATTCGTCATGGCACCGATGTTCGACGACTGTTTATACACAGTAGCGCCTATTAATGATTCACCGTTAGCCTTGTCCTTTACATAACCACTGATGGTGAACATCTGCTGGGAATGCAGGTAACCCGACAAAAAAATGAACAGCACTGAAACAACTATTTTCATATTGAGATAAAAAACGGGTGCAAAAGTATGGAAACTCCAAACACCCCACAAGTTTCCCGTGAAATTGCGCCTGCAGCGTTCCTGCGCTCTAGTAGTTTTTTGGTAAGTTTGCCCCACATGAGTACTACAAAACCAGCAATTCCCCGCGGCACCCGCGATTTCGGTCCTACTGAAATGGCACAACGCCAGTACATTACCGATATTCTGAAGAAAAACTTCAGGCTGTATGGCTTTCCTCCAATAGAAACCCCCGCAATGGAAAATCTTGGCACTTTAACCGGCAAATATGGTGAGGAAGGCGATCAGCTGGTTTATAAGATCCTTAATTCACGGCTACACGAGCATAAGAACAAAACACTTTTGAAGGAAGAGTTCCAGCTTTCACTTGAAAATGCAAGAAACTCGGAGGCGCTCACTGAAAAAGCGCTCAGGTACGACCTTACCGTACCCTTTGCCAGGTTTGTGGTGATGAACCAGCACAAACTTGTTTTCCCCTTCAGAAGAAGTCAGATCCAGCCGGTGTGGCGTGCCGATAAACCCCAACGCGGACGGTACCGCGAATTTTACCAGTGCGACGCCGATGTAATAGGCTCTGATTCGCTGGTAAATGAGCTGGAACTGATGAGCCTGACAGATGCCTGTTTTAAAGAACTGAACCTGCCTGTTGTACTAAAGATCAATAACCGCAAAATACTTACGGCCCTTGCAGAAGTGTTGGGTGAACCTCAGCGTCTCACACAAATAACTGTTGCCATTGACAAGTTTGAAAAGATAGGCAAAGAGGGCGTGATAAAAGAATTAACCGACAAAGGGGTAGGTCCGGCGGCGATTGAACGCCTCATACCGGTTATTACCACTGCCGGAAACAATTCCGAAAAATTGAAGGTGCTTGCAGATCTTTTCGCTGAGAACCCCACGGGAAAAAAAGGACTTGAAGAACTTCAGTGGTTGCTCGATAACCACCAGATGCGTTTTTCAAAACTTGAACTCGATATTTCTCTGGCAAGGGGACTGAATTATTACACAGGAACTATTTTTGAGGTGAAGGCCGGTGCCGGAACATTCACTTCAAGTATTGCGGGTGGCGGAAGGTACGACGATCTCACCGGTGTGTTCGGATTATCGGGCATAAGCGGGGTTGGCATCTCATTTGGAATTGATCGTATATATGATGTGATTGAAGAGATGATGCTGTTTCCTGACTGGGTTGCAAAACTTTCCACCACGCTTGTGCTGATCACACACTTCGATACCGAGACACAGACGCATGCCATAAAAATGCTTGCCCGCCTGCGCGAGGCCGGAATTAGCAGCGAGGTATACCCTGATGCAGGTAAAAAACTCAGCAAGCAGTTTGAATACGCGAATAAAAAAATGATCTCCTACGTGTCTACCGTTGGCAGCAATGAAATGTACAGCGGTGTGTACCCGCTTAAAAACATGCTTACCGGCGAGCAAAATCAGATGAATATAGAAGAACTGATCGCCTACTTAAAATCAAAGTAATGGTTTATACAATTGATCATAAAAAGAAACTCAGTCTTGATGAGCTGGAAAAATTTCTGCACGACAGGGAAGCAAAAGTTGAACTCTCAAAGGGCAGCATAAAAGCGATTCAGGATTGTCGTGAATATCTGGATAGTAAACTAAAGGATAATAAAGAAGCTATCTACGGCATCAACACAGGCTTCGGCTCGTTATGTAACGTAATAATACCCGACAGCGACATTGAACAGCTGCAGGAAAACCTCGTGAAAAGCCACGCCTGTGGAATGGGCGACGAAGTGCCCCAGGAGATAGTGAAGCTGATGCTTTTTCTGAAGATCCAGTCATTGGCTTACGGAAAAAGCGGTGTACAACTACAAACCGTACAACATCTTTGTTCGCTTATTAACCACAGGATCTTCCCGGTAGTGTACCAGCAGGGCTCGCTTGGCGCCAGCGGTGATCTTGCCCCTCTGGCGCACCTGTGCCTGCCTCTGCTGGGTCTGGGCGCAGTTAACTACAAAGGCTCACGACTCGACACAGCGGTAGTTTACGAACAGAAAAAAATAAGATCCATTCGTTTAAAATCCAAAGAAGGACTCGCGCTGCTGAACGGCACACAGTTTATGAGCGCTTACGGTGTATACTGTATTTTAAAAGCCAGACAGCTTGTAAAGGCCGCGGATTTTATCACTGCTTTATCGATCGATGCTTTTGATGCGCGACTTGATCCTTTTAAGGAAAACCTGCATACTATCCGGCCACATCCCGGTCAGCTCGAAACTGCCAGGGCAATCAGCGCTCACCTTAAGGGAAGCGAAATAGCGGCACAAACTAAAAAGCAGGTGCAGGATCCTTACTCATTCCGCTGCGCTCCGCAGGTTCACGGTGCAACTAAAGATGCACTGGCTTATGTAACAAAAGTTTTCGAAACCGAGATCAACAGCGTAACCGATAATCCAACGATATTCCCTAAGGAAGATGAGATCCTCAGCGGTGGAAATTTTCATGGCCAACCGCTTGCCATAGCACTTGATTTTCTGTGTATAGCTATGTCCGAACTTGCCAGCATCTCTGAACGCCGAACTTATCTGCTTATTTCAGGACTAAGGAATCTGCCGGCATTTTTAGCGCCAAGTCCGGGACTTAATTCAGGTTTTATGATCCCGCAATACACCGCCGCAAGCATAGTAAGCCAGAACAAACAGCTTTGTACACCCGCCAGCGTTGATAGTATTGTTAGCAGCAACGGGCAGGAAGATCACGTGAGTATGGGCGCCAACGCGGCAACAAAATGTTACAGGGTGATGTACAACACCGAAAAAGTGCTGAGTATTGAACTGCTGAATGCCGCTCAGGCCATAGAATTCAGAAGGCCGCTAAAATCTTCGCCGGTGATCGAAGACCTGATTGCGCAATACCGGAAAGTTGTTTTTGTAATGCGGCACGATGAGGTGTTGTACGAAATGATGCATGCCTCGCAGCAATTTCTTAAAACACATTTTACAGATCTCTGAAAGTGAAAATTTTCAACCAACTGTTTTTAGGTTTGCTCTTGGTGTCAGCGTTTAAGTCGGAAGCCTGCCAGTGCCCCACTTCACAATTAAACAGCGCTGAACTTCAGAAATACGAGATCATTTTTAAAGGCACTGTCCTCAACGTTAAACCCTGCGGAACAGGTTTTGGTGAAGCCTACTTCAGAGTAGAGGAACTTTTTAAGGGCAACGCCATCGATTCATTTCCGGTGTTGTTTGATTGTTTTGAGGACTGTGCAGTTGATTTTAAAGAAGGACAGGAGTGGCTTATTTTCAGCAGATACAAACAAATTGGCAATGCAAAAATAGACTGGTGCAGCCGCAGCAGAAAATATTTTAAACATGAAAAGGAAGATTTTTATAAGTCAACGCTGGGGAGCGATTATTTCGACGATCTCAAATACCTAAGGGAAACACTGGGCCATCACCGGCTTTTAAAAGAACAGAACAACGCGGCAGGCAGCCGCAACAAGTTGCCCGATGAGCGGCAACGAATTGTAATACTGCTTGTCTCCATAGCGGCGATCGTGGTCTTTTATCTTTTATTCAGGAAGTTTTTCCGCTAAGACAGATAGATTGACCTGTTTTATAATTTAGCTGTTAAAGCCATTCCCATGCCAAAAACAGACTGGTCAAAAGCCATCTTGCCCTTAATTAAAAAGTACAGAGGCAAACCTCATCCGCTTGAATACAAAAACACCTACCAGCTACTGGTGATGGTAGTACTTTCTGCTCAGGATTCAGATAAAAATATCAATACGCTCGCTCCTGCTCTATTCAAAGCTTATCCCAATCTCAAAAAACTTTCTTCCGCAACTGAAGAAGAACTTTTACCCTATCTAAAGAAAGTACGGGGACATCGCAAAAAGATCTCCTGGCTGCTCCACATAGCACAAGAACTCAAGACTGATAAAAACATTCCACTGCAGCTTGAGCAGCTCACAAAATTAAAAGGTATTGGCCGCAAATCGGCGAACGTTATACTGCGTGAAGCCGGTGCAGAGGCAAAGGGTATAATAGTTGACCTGCATGTGGTGCGGGTTGCGCCTCGTCTTGGCATAAGTAAAGGAACCGACCCAAAAAAGATCGAACAACAACTCATGAAAGTTCTCCCCGAAAAACTCTGGGGCGAAGCCGGCATGGCCATATCCTTTCTTGGCCGGGAGACCTGCAGGCCTTCGCACCCTCAGCATCAGGAGTGTGTGATGGCAAAGTATTGTGAATATTTTAGAAGGCAGAGAAAAAAAAGGGGGGGTGAATGAAAACTGAGAAATTTGATGCTTAAGTAAAACTAGCAAGGCTGGTCGCTTGTCCCGTTAGGGACAAGATGTGGGTAAAAATGCGCCTCAGGCAGATCTGCACACTTGCGGCGATGCCTCATCGCGAATACATACCAACAGGCATCGCCCCCCGATAGCCATCGGGGCCCCTTCCACTTCTGGGATATTACAACAGCGGAAGGGGCAGCGAACAACCCTTCCGCCACGAACACTCGGAATGCGGAAGGGTTGTCGCAAGAGCTGACTCCTCAGTGGTTTGACATTCAACCAATATTAAGTCCCTACGGGACTTTGTTTCACCCGTTCCCGCAAAAAAAGGCTCCGGTAAAAAGTGCGGGACTTAGGAATAGTACCTCCAAACAATAGTTCCCTACATTCATCTCAATCCAGTAGAGGCGGGACTTTGTGCAAATCCCGAAGACTGGTCATATTCATCTTATAGAAATGTAATTGACAACACACCTTCATTCCTGATGGCAAGCGAACTATTTGAATGGTTCGGAACAGTAAATGACTTTATGGCCCTGCACAAGAGAGTATGAGCAAGCAAATACTACAACAATGATCAAAGGAACAGAGTAGCTATACTTGTCTCGCCAATAGATCTGCTGCATTTCCTAAAAATCAGACAAAAGTTTGCTACTTAAATAGATCTTTTTAGCTTTGATACACCTAATAAAAGAACAATGACAGGAACAGGTCTGATCTTAAAGCGCCAGAGTTTCATTTTTCGAGGCCGCGACTTAAACAAAACACTTACAAATTTTGCTTACGGAACCATTGACATGTACACACAGCGCAGTGTAAATGTTATAAATCAGACAACTTTAATGCTAAAAGAAGCAGCCAAGACACAAATAAAAAAAGGCGAGTTGCCCCGCCTTAAATGTTTTCACAACGGAATAATCCTTATTGTGATTTGCTTTCGGGTTCAAAAATAGTAAATATCATTCAAATATAAAGAAAATGGCAAAAAAAATTTTAGGACTGGATTTGGGAACCAATTCGATTGGGTGGGCGCTTATCGAACAGGATTTTGAGAACAAGAAAGGGAAAATTCTAGGGATGGGAAGTCGGATTATTCCGATGTCCCAGGACATCCTGGGTGAATTCGGAAGGGGAAACTCGATTTCGCAAACAGCGGAACGAACAAGACTCCGAAGCACCAGGAGATTACGTGAAAGATACCTGCTCCGCCGTGAAAGACTCCACCGGGTTTTAAATATTCTGGGCTTTTTGCCAGATCACTACGCATCACTAATAGATTTTGAGAAACGGCTGGGCAAATTCAAACCAGAATATGAGCCAAAGCTAGCCTATAATAACAAGGGGTTTGTTTTCAAAACCTCCTTTCATGAAATGTTGTCTGATTTCAGGAAGCGCCAGCCCCAAATCTTGATAAACAAAAAAGGTGATGCAAAACTTGTCCCATATGATTGGACAATATACTACTTGCGAAAAAAAGCCTTATCTCAAAGAATAGAAAAAGAAGAACTAGCCTGGATCATACTAAACTTTAATCAAAAACGAGGCTATTACCAGCTGCGAGGAGAAGAGGACGAGGGAAATCCCAACAAGTTGGTTGAGTTTCATTCACTCAGAATAGATGACGTAATAGTTGAAGAAGACAAAAAAGGTAACAAGGATCCCTGGTATTCCTTGGTCCTGGAAAATGGATGGATTTACCGGCGCCAAAGCAAAATTCCCTTGTTTGACTGGAAAAATAAAAGCCGGGATTTTATCGTGACCACTGATCTAAATAGTGATGGCTCAGTAAAGACAGATAAAGAGGGGAATGAAAAGAGAAGTTTCCGCTCGCCGGTAGAAGACGACTGGACACTGCTAAAGAAAAAAACAGAGAAGGAGATTGAACGGTCAGATAAAACAGTTGGTGCTTTTATATATGATACACTGCTTGAAAACCCCAGACACAAGATAAAAGGCAAACTGATCCGCACTATTGAGCGAAAATTTTACAGGGAAGAACTAAAACAAATCCTGATAAAGCAAATCGAGCTTCAGCCAAAATTGTTTGCAGCAGACTTATATAACGATTGCATAAGAGAACTATACAGAAACAACGAAGCTCAGCAACTTACTTTAAGCAAACGAGATTTTGTTCACCTTTTCCTGGATGACATTATCTTCTATCAACGGCCTCTGCGCAGTCAAAAATCTACGATCAGTAATTGTACGTTAGAATGCAGGAAATATAAGGACGAGAACGGCATTCAACATATCATGTATTTAAAAGCTATCCCGAAGTCCAACCCCTATTACCAGGAATTTAGAATTTGGCAATGGATATATAATTTATCCATATATAGGAAAGAAGATGATACCAATACCACCTCGGACTTTCTAACAAGTGCTGAAGACCATCAAAATCTATTTGACTTTCTGAACAACAGAAAGGACATCGAGCAAAAACCTTTAATAAAATATCTACTTGAACAAAGAGGGCTAAAAGGCAAGCAACTGACTACTGAAAACGAAAGATACCGTTGGAACTATGTGGAAGATAAAAAATACCCATGTAACGAAACTAGATTCCTCATCAGAACAAGACTTGAAAAAGTAAAAAATATATCAGAAGAATTCTTTACAATAAAAAGAGAACAAGCGCTTTGGCACCTGATTTATTCTGTAACGGATAAAATTGAATATGAAAAAGCATTGACGACTTTTGCGGCAAAGCATGGTTTAGACGAAGAGAGTTTTGTAGAAACATTCCGGAAATTCCCTCCCTTTAAAAGTGAATATGGCTCGTTTTCAGAGAAAGCCATAAAAAAGCTCTTACCGGTTCTCAGGCGTGGAAAATTCTGGAGTTGGGACGCCATAGACAAAACCGTGCAAGCTCGAATAGATCAAATTATAAATGCCGAAGCCAACGATGAGATTAAGCAAATTGTCAGAGAGAAAGTTGAGAGGCTGCAACTACACTCAAGAAACGATTTTCAGGGTTTACCTTTTTGGCTAGCGCAATACATCATTTACAACCGGCATTCCGAAGCAGCACAAATCGGAAAATGGAATACACCAACAGACATTACAGAGTATTTAAAGGAGTTTAAGCAGCATTCTCTCCGAAATCCTATAGTGGAACAAATCATGACTGAAACCCTGCGAGTGGTAAAAGAAGTCTGGCTAAAATATGGCAGTGGCGCTAAAGACTTTTTCAATGAGATACATATCGAACTGGGTCGTGACATGAAAAACAACGCTGATGACAGGAAAGCAATGACCAAAAAATTAATAGAAAATGAAAACACCAATCTCCGTATAAAGGCTCTCCTGGCAGAACTAAAAAATGATCCACAGGTAGAGAACGTAAGGCCTTATTCTCCCATGCAGCAAGAAATACTAAAAGTATTTGAGGAAGGCGTTTTGAGTTCTGATATTGATATCGAAGATGATATTCTAAAAATTAGCACGTCAGCTCAGCCATCAACTGCTGATCTAAAAAAATATAAGCTATGGTTAGAACAAAAGTACCGCTCGCCATACACAGGAGAAATTATTCCATTAAACAAACTTTTTACGCCAGAATACGAAATAGAGCACATTATTCCTCAAAGCAGGTATTTCGACGATAGCTTTAGCAACAAAGTGATTTGTGAAGCAGCAGTTAATTCATTGAAAGGTCATCAAATGGGTTTGGAATTCATCAAAATCCATCATGGACAAAAAGTTCAAGTTGGTATGGGCAGGAGCGTTCAACTCTTTGAGGTAAAAGATTATGAAGATTTTGTGACAAGACACTACTCACATAACAGAAGTAAGAGGACTAAGCTGTTATTGGAAGATATACCCGAAAAGATGGTGGAGCGACAGTTGAACGACACAAGATATATCAGTAAATTCATTTCCAACTTGTTATCCAATATCGTTCGGTCAGAGAGCAATGATGATGGCGTAAACTCAAAGAACATTATTCCAGGGAACGGAAAGATAACCAATGAGCTGAAGCAGGACTGGGGAATGAATGATGTATGGAACGAGTTGATCCTACCGCGATTTGAACGAATGAATCAACTGACAAAGACTAGCAACTACACAACATGGAATGAAAATCATCAGAAGTTTTTGCCGACCGTACCGCTCGCAGTATCAAAAGGCTTCTCAAAAAAGCGCATTGATCATCGCCACCATGCAATGGACGCGCTGATCATTGCATGTGCAACAAGAGACCATGTTAATTATATGAATAATGAACACGCACTACGCAAAGGAAAAACGAAGGAAGAAAAGCAGAAGATCCGCTACGATCTGAGGTCTAAACTATGCAAAAAGAAATATAACAAAAACTCAAACGAAAACTATGGATGGGTTTTTGAAAAACCATGGGAACATTTCACCACTGAAGCAAAAAATGCACTGGACAACATTATCATAAGCTTTAAACAAAATAATCGTGTGATTAATAAAGCTACCAATCACTATGAAAAATGGGTGGCTAAGGACGGAATTAAAGCAAAAGAAAACCAGCGGCAGATTGGTACAAATTGGTCCATTCGAAAACCAATGCATAAAGATACTATTTCAGGGCTGATACAACTGAAAAAGAAAAAGTCAGTTTCCTTGAATTTAGCACTGGAAGTTGTTGATGATATCGTAGACAAAAGTTTTAAACAAGAAATTCAAAAACTCCAGAAGAGTGGATTAGACAAGAAAAAACTTAGCAAACACTTCAAGAATTTAAACTACAAATGGAATGAATACGATGTTTCAAGAGTCGATATTTATTATTGGGAAAAAGACAATGTTGCGTCCAGAACAGCTATAAATGACACCTTTGATGAAGACCGGATCAAGAATTCAATAACCGATACCGGCATTCAGAAAATCATGCTAAATCACCTTCAAAAATATAAAGGGCGATCAGATGAAAAAGGCAAGGAAATACCGGCGCAGTTACTTGCCTTTTCGCCTGAAGGAATTGAGGAAATGAACAAAAACATTGATATACTTAATGGTGGCAGAAGTCATCAGCCCATTTTGAAAGTACGTACTTATGAACCAAAAGGTAATAAGTTTAACATAGGGCAAAAAGGAAATAAAGTGGCAAAGTTTGCCGAAGCAGCAAAGGGAACTAATTTATTCTTTGCGATTTATAAAGATGATAAGGGAAACAGAATCTACGAGACTATACCCTTGAACATTGTGATTGAGAGACAAAAGCAGGGGATGAGTTCAGTCCCGCTGCAAAGAGAAACTGGCGAAACACTATTATTCCATCTTTCTCCACATGATTTAGTACACGTACCGAACAAAGATGAAAAGGAACTAATACAGAAACTTGATCCTGATAAATTAAGCTTACACCGCCACCTTAATGTTTATAAAGTTGTAAGTTTTACCGGGAATCAAATTTTTTTTGTACGTCATGACATAGCTGCAGCAATTGTAAATAAAGCTGAGTTTTCAACATTAAATAAAATGGAAAGGGCAATTGACGGAACTATGATAAAAGAGGTCTGTTTAAAACTGAACATTGACCGTCTCGGAAATATTTCTCCAGCAAAGAATCAAGGCGCAGTCCAAAATGATCAAACAGTCAAGGCTACGCATCACCCTTCATTCTCAGACTTAACCGCAACAAAATTCAACTCATTTGAGGAACAGACCTTAACAGATACACAGACTGCCACCAGCAGCACACCAGTTGAAAACGTAAAAAACCCATTTGATCTGATCAAGAATTTCGGCAAAGATGACCATGACAAGCCAACTGACCCCTCAATTAAAATTGAATGAACTTTTTTTTGAGGAACACCAGAAGCTCCTTACAAAACAATGATCAAACGTACTCTATACTTCGGAAATCCCACTTACCTACGGTTGAAAGACAAACAACTGAGCTTGGAAACCACGGCTGATTCAGCAGCACGCACGACCAGTATACCGGTGGAAGATATAGGAATAGTGATCCTTGATCATCCCCAGATAACTATCACCAGCGGCCTTATTCAGCAGCTGCAGGAAAACAACGTTGCTCTCATCACCTGTGATCAGAAACACATGCCCCAGAGCCTGCTGCTACCCCTTGAAGGTAATAAAACACAACAAGAGCGGTACGCTGAACAAATCAACGCCAGCGAGCCGCTTAAAAAACAACTGTGGCAGCAGACGATCGTTCAGAAAATCAAAAATCAGGCGGCAATTCTCGACAGCTTTCTGTTAAGATCTGACTACCTGATTCCACTCTACAGAAATGTTAAAAGCGGCGACAGCGAGAATTGCGAAGCCACCGCCGCTGCGTATTACTGGAAAACCTTTTATGGCGATATAAATGGCTTTAGACGCGAAAAGGAAGGCCCTCCACCCAACAATTACCTTAATTATGGTTACACTATCCTGCGCGGTACTATGGCAAGGAGTATAGTATCGGCCGGTTTGCTGCCTACCCTGGGTATTTTTCACCGTAACAGGTACAATGCTTTTTGCCTGGCCGATGATCTGATGGAACCTTACAGGCCTTTTGTTGATGAGCTGGTGTATAAAATGGTGCAGGAATTCGGCCTGGTTGAATTTCTCGAAAAAGAGCACAAAGCACGGCTGCTCTCTGTTCCGGTGCTCGACGTGGTAATAGGTGGCGAAAAAAGCCCGCTGATGATAGCCACACAACGCACTGCAGTGAGCCTGGTAAAATGCCTGATGGGAGAGCAAAGGAAATTATTATATCCTGAAATATGAGTATCAACACCCACCGACTAAATGCCTACCGTGTAATGTGGACCTTAGTAATGTACGACCTGCCCACCGAAACCAAAAAAGACCGGAAGGTTGCGACTCGGTTCCGGAAAGAACTGCTGCAGGATGGTTTTAGCATGTTCCAGTTCAGCATGTATGTGCGGCACAGCGCCAGCAGTGAAAATGCCGATGTTCATAAAAGAAGAGTTAAGGCCATTTTACCTGAACATGGCAAAATAGGCATCATACAGATCACCGATAAACAATTTGGGCAAATGGAGATCTTTTATGGTCAAAAAGCACAGGAGCATCCTGATGTGCCGCAGCAACTGGAACTATTTTAGAACGCCGTACTTAAAGGCCCTTTACCATATAAACTTCTACTTCTACTGCATCCCAGGGAGCCGAGGTAGGGTCTACCAGTGATACCTGCGCTGCAATTGCAACGGTATCTGCATCAATCAGTCTGGCGAGTACCGTATTGTCAGCCCGTGGAATGTACCCGATCTTCGACCCTCTCCAGTAAACAGAAATAGCCATGTTATCGTAAGAATTATCAGGTTCCCTTTTAAGCATGAGCGGGTCACCGGCGGCTATTCTTTTAATGAGATGCGGACCCTCATAATATCTGAAGCCGGCCACAGGCGCTTCAAGCAACAGACTTCTGCGCACCCCTGCACGATCGTGCCGGGGAAGCATTGTTAGCGCAGCTACCGACACTATCTGT